>JAHAWW010000236.1 GCA_018383375.1 Prevotellamassilia sp.
GAGATGCTCTCGCGGTGTGGTTTTGGCCTGCGCAACATGGTCATCGTCAGTGTGTCGATTAGCGCGGGCATAGGTTTCTCGTCCAATCCTGCCATTTTCGCCCATTTCCCCTCCATTGTGCAAATCATCTTTGCCGGCAACAGCGTGGCCATCGTGTTTGTGGTGGCCGTGTTGCTCAACCTGCTCATTCCCAAAAAGTTTCAACAAGAAGAATGAGGCGTCTGCACGGTCTCGTCTTGACGACGTGACACCTTGAGCGATTTGTCTTTTTTGTTTCGCCCGTTTAGTGTTATATTTGAGCAAAGATAGAAGAAGGGAGGCCCATTCGGCCTCTCTTTTTTGATATTCAAGGCCATACGGGGCTTATGACACGAAAAACCGGCCTTATGACAGTCTTTTTTGCAATAAAGACAGACTTTTGGGTCACTGATTTTGATTGTTTTATGACCCATTCAGAGCGTTTGAACCGGCAGGCAGGCCGGAGGAGAATGATCATCAAAAGTTTTTGCGTCAAATCTGTCACACACAACCCCCTTAAACAAACCATTCGGCAAGGCCCGGGCAGCGGCATGCCGTTTATCCATAATCAACGCCCTGATTGCGCCGATTTGCAGTATCTTTAGACAAGATTGGCGTCACCTCGGCCATAACAAAAGCAAATCCGAGTACTTTCGTTTGTTATTGCATTTGGTTTGCAGTATCTTTGCATAAGATTTTCAACCTTATGCAGCTCACCGACCAACTTCTGACACAATCGCTCAACAACCTTGGCATTGCTTCACTCTCTGAAATGCAACGCGACTTCGTGGCCACGGCCGGGCGCGGTGGCGATGTGTTGCTGCTTTCACCCACAGGCTCGGGCAAAACTCTGGCCTTCGTTTTGGCAGCTCTCAACCACATCGACCCCGACGGCAACAAAACCACCGTCATCGTGGTGCAACCCTCACGCGAATTGGCCCAACAGAGCGACGACCTCGTGCGACGAATGAAATGCGGCGTGCGGTCGATGGCCGTCACGGGAGGCAAAGCGGCAGCCACCGAGCGCAAAACGCTCGAAGGCATCAAGCCGCACATCGTCTTTGGCACACCCGGCCGACTCCTTGACCACTTCGACTCAAAAGCCATCGCCACAGCCGCCGTGAGCCTCTTCATCATCGACGAATACGACAAGTGTCTCGAACAAGGTTTCCTCGAAGAAATGACTGCCGTCAGAGCCGCTCTGCCTGAACACGCACTCACCACCTGGCTCATCTCGGCCACAAGCGAACCGGCCGAAATCTCACACTTCATCAACAAAACGCGCCTCTGCCGGCTCGACTTCACTCCACAAACGGCCGACGCACGCGTGCAACGCTTCGTGGTGACATCGCCCACAAGAGACAAACTCGACACCCTCGGCCGACTGCTCACCACATTCGGCTCACGCCAAACCATCGTCTTTGCCGCACACCGCGAGAGTGTCGACCGCATTTATGGCCACCTCAAAGACGCCCGTTTCGCCGTGGGCAAATACCACGGCGGTATGGATCAGGCCGACCGCGAAAGAGCCGTCTACAAATTTCGTTGCGGGGCCATCGCCATTCTCGTATCGACCGACTTGGCCGCACGCGGCCTCGATATTCCCGAGGTGAAACAGGTGGTGCACTATCACATTGCTGCCGACGCCGCCACGGCCTCACATCGCGACGGACGCTCCACACGCTGGCTTGCCGAAGGAGCGTCATACGCCATCATAGGGCCCGACGAAACCACACCGGCCTGGTTTGCCGAAGCCGACAGTCTCGACGTGGCCGACGTGGTCTTGCGCCGACCGGCACCCTCCGACTGGGCCGCCATCTATATCGGCCGAGGCAAGCAAGACAAGATATCCAAAGGCGACGTGGTGGGCTTCATTTGTAAAAAAGGCGGCGTCAAAGCAGCCGATATCGGACGCATCGACGTGACGCCTCACGCCACCTACGCCGCCGTGCGCCGCACAGTGCTCAAAGGTATGCTCTCTGCCGTGGCCGGCGAAAAAATCAAAGGACAAAAGACCATCATCGAAGAGATGAGATGACGCCATGAGCCGACGGCATTTGTCTGTCACATCCCCACATCCATGAACATCCAGATTACCCGAAACAACCTCGAGGCCGCCACAAACGAAAGTGGCGAAGCCGTGGCACGAGAAGTGAAAAACGCCATTGAACAAGCCTGCGGCAGTCTGACGGCCGAAACACTGACGGCCCTCAACGCCGAACAAGTGACGCTCTGGGCCTTCTTTATCCTCCACGATGAGGTGATGGACGGCGGTTTCGTGCAACTTATCCACAACGGCTACGGCCCCTTCTTCTTCCGAAACCCCTTCACCAAAGCCATGCAACTCTGGGGCATAGACACCATCGTGCCCATCATGCGACACGCCGAAAAACTCTATCGAAAACACGGTGCCGACATCGAAAAGCCCTGCTCCGACGAAGCCTTTATGGCCCTCTTCGAGCAGTTTCCGCAATTTGACGACCTCGACGACGAATTTATCGAAGAAGAAGAAAACATCTGCCAAGCCGTCGGACAATACGTGGCCGACCATTTGGAACGATTTGTCGAGGTGGTCAACTAAACAACAACAATCTACATTCACCTATGGCAGCAAAAAAAGGCCTCAAAAAGGCTAACATCAATATCAAAAACAAACGGGCGGAATTTGACTATTTCGTCCTCGACCGCTACACGGCCGGCATCGTTCTGACCGGCACCGAAATCAAAAGCATCAGAGCCGGCAAGGCCGGATTGGTCGACACCTTCTGCTATATCCACAACCACGAGATGTGGGTGAAAAATATGTATATAGCCGAATATGAGTTCGGCTCGTTTGGCAACCACGCCACACGACGCGACCGCAAACTCCTGCTCAACCGCAAAGAAATTCTCAACCTCGAGAACGAAACCAAATCGCCAGGCCTCACCATCGTGCCCCTGCGCCTCTACATCGACGAAAACGGCAGGGCCAAACTCGTCATTGCCCTCTGTAAGGGTAAAAAAGACTACGACAAACGCGCCACGCTCAGAGACAAAGACGACCGCCGCGAAATGGACCGCGCCATAAAACGCTACTGACGCCCCACAGACTAAACACCACTTAACTGCCTAAACCACACACATGCCTACACTGCAAGAAGCCATCAAAGCACGCATCCTGTTGCTCGACGGCGCCATGGGGACACTCATACAGACCTATGGGCTCGAAGAAGCCGACTTCCGCGGCGAACAATTTGCCGACATCGAAGGACAACAAAAAGGCAACAACGACCTCTTGACGCTCACACGGCCCGACGTGATTGCCGACATCCACCGACGCTATCTCGAAGCCGGAGCCGATATCATCACGACCAACACGTTTAATGCCCAGCGCATCTCAATGGCCGACTATCATCTCCAAGACCATTGTGGCGCAATCAATCTGGCTGCCGCACGACTGGCACGCCAACTGGCCGACGAATATACCGCCAAAAATCCTGACAAACCACGCTTTGTGGCAGGCTCGGTGGGACCAACCAACAAAACTTGCTCAATCAGCATCGACGTGGACGACCCCGCTGCCCGCGCCATGGATTTCGACACCCTCAAGGCGGCTTATGCCGAACAGATTACGGCACTCATCAAGGGTGGGGTAGACGCCCTGCTGGTGGAGACGATTTTCGACACACTCGGAGCCAAAGCCGCCATCATGGCAGCCCGAGAGTGTATGTCCGTGAGCCGTGAGGTGCCGCTGATGCTCTCGGTGACGGTGGCCGACCGCGCCGGACGCACGCTCTCCGGACAAACCCTTGAGGCCTTCTGGACCTCCGTGGCACACGCTCATCCTTTCTCCGTAGGACTCAACTGCTCTTTCGGCGCCAAAGAACTCAAACCCTATTTGGCCACCCTCTCGACCATGGCGCCCTGCTATGTGTCCGTACATCCGAATGCCGGACTGCCCAACTCGCTCGGCCTCTACGACCAAACGCCGACGCAGATGGCCGCAGAAATGAAAGACTTCGTCGACGGCGGAATGGTCAACATCATCGGGGGATGCTGCGGCACGACAGACGAATTTATCCGTGCCTTCGCGCCACTTGTCAAAGACCAACGTGGAGGATTTGTCACTCCCCGACAGCCCAAACCACAAGCCACAGAGATGGCGCTTGCCGGACTCGACAGCCTCAAGGTGACGGCCGACAAGCGCTTCATTCCCGTCGGCGAGCGTTGCAACGTAGCCGGCTCGCGTAAGTTCCTCCGTCTCATCAAAGAGCAAAACTACAACGAGGCACTCACCATAGCCCGCGCACAAATTGAAGCCGGCGCACAAGTCATCGACATCAATATGGACGACGGCCTGCTCGATGCAAAAAAAGAGATGGTGCATTTTGTCAACCTACTCAGTGCCGACCCCGATATTTGCCGCGTGCCTTTCATGATAGACTCGTCAAAATGGGAAGTCATCGAGGCAGCGCTCAAATGCATCCAAGGCAAATGTGTCGTCAACTCCATATCGCTCAAAGAGGGCGAAGAACGCTTCCTCGCCCACGCCCAAACCATCAAACAGTTTGGCGCTGCCGTAGTCGTGATGGCCTTCGACGAAAAAGGCCAGGCCGACACCTACGAGCGCCGCATAGAAATATGTACAAGAGCCTACCGCCTGCTGGTGGATAAAGTCGGCTTCAATCCGGCCGATATCATCTTCGACCCCAACGTGTTGGCCATCTGTACAGGTATGGCCGAACACAACCACTATGCCGCCGACTTCATTGAAGCCACACGCTACATCCGCCAAAACCTCAAGGGGGCGCATGTGAGCGGCGGCGTGAGCAATCTGTCTTTCTCATTCCGCGGCAACAACTATATCCGTGAGGCCATGCACGCCGTCTTCCTCTATCACGCCACAGCCGCAGGACAAGATTTCGGCATTGTCAATCCCGCAGCCACTATGGCCTATGCCGACGTGCCAGAACCGCTACGCTCGGTGATTGAAGACGTCATCTTCGACCGTAACGACCAAGTCGACAACCTTATCAAGATGGCCGGAGAGTCTTTGAACAGTAAACAAACCCAAACGGAACAAAAGACCGAAACCTGGCGCACACTGCCGCTCGAAGGCCGACTGGGACACGCCATTGAGACCGGCAACGGCGAATATCTCGAGACCGACCTCACAGAGGCTTTGCAGGCCTTCCCTTCGGCTATCAGCATAATCGAAGGCCCATTGATGGACGCCATGAATGTGGTGGGCGACCGCTTTGGCGAAGGCAAAATGTTTCTGCCTCAGGTGGTCAAGACCGCACGCACGATGAAGCAGGCCGTTGCCTTTCTCCAACCCTATATCGAAGCCGGCAAACAGGCTGGACACTCTGCCGGAAAAATTGTGATGGCCACAGTGAAAGGCGATGTCCATGACATCGGCAAAAACATCGTTGGCACCGTCATGGCTTGCAATAACTTCGACGTGCACGACCTCGGTGTGATGTGTCCGCAAGAGGCTGTTGTGAAGGCCGTGTTGGACGAAAAGCCCGACCTTGTCGGACTCAGCGGACTCATCACGCCAAGCCTCGACGAAATGATTCATACGGCCGAAGCGCTCGAAGCCGCCGGCATCAGTCTGCCCATTCTGCTCGGCGGCGCCACGACCAGCGCGCTCCACACGGCCCTGAAGATAGCCCCGGTCTATTCCGGTCCGGTGGTTTGGGTCAAAGACGCCTCGCAGATGGTGCTTGTGGCCACAGCCTTAATGGGTAAAGGCCGCGAGGCTTTTGTGGCCGAAAACGCTGAGCGTCAGAAGGCCTTGAGAGATCAACACGCCACCAAAGAGGTGACGCTCAAGTCGCTCGACGAAGCACGCCAAAACAAACTCAATCTGTTTGATTAACAACCGCAATGCGCACTCTCTTATTCTCTCTCTGCTCGCTGCTCGCCACGACCTTGTGGGCCGACGATTTCGTCACAGTCCGTGACGGTAGACTTTTCTTCCCCGAAAATCCAGGCCAACCTGCCTACTTTGTCGGCGTCACAATGGCCAAGGCGCCGCTGATGCTGAGCCACAATGACAAAGCAAGCCGACAACAGCTCAAAGCCGATTTCGACCGCCTGCAAGATTTGGGTGTGAATGTGGTGAGTGTCAGTCTGTGTGGACAAGGCCATGCCGACACGTTGACTTGCCACGACGAGAAGATGCTGAGCGGCCTTGACGTCATTCTGGCCGAAGCCGAACGCCGACATATCTATATTATGGTATGCCTCACAGCCGGCGAATGTCCTTATTGCCACCTTTCGCACGATGACGAAACCCTCAAGCTACCCCTTCGCCGCAACACCGTCACCCGTAAGACCTACCAAGACACGCCGGCGCTCATGGCTTGGCAGCTCAGCGGTCACACCGACGACATCTTGTCGCTGGCCGCGCAATTGAAAGAGGCAGACCAACGTCACCTCATCGCCGCCTCGGCCGGTATAGAAGGCTTCGGCAAAAACAGCCGAACGGTCTGCTCGTCTCTACTCGCCGGTGCGGCCGTCGACATGCTGTCGCTCGACCTTCTCCCCACCGACATCGGATGGGCTTCAACTTCTGCGCTTCACACCGCTATGCCACACATCTATCTCAACACCGAAGATGTGCTGGCGCAACTCAACCGCCTCAACACGCCGCTGGTCAAACCCATCATTTTGGGCCGTGTGGGCTATGAGCGCGACAAAGCCCACTGCCACGCAGCAGCCACCACACGCAGCCGAGACGCCTTATTCTCCTTCGTGGTCAGCCATCTTGCTGAGTCGAGGTCAAACGCCACACCACTCAGCGGGGCTTGCTTCTATGGTTGGGACTGTTCGCCGACTGCCAATGTCAGTCCCAACGGCGAACTCGCGCCACACAGGGCCGGCCAATATACCATCTTCAGGTCCGACCAGACTTCACTCAACATCATTGCTTCATTCCATCAATCCGCACCCTGACCGTGCGGATTTTTATTTTGTGTGTAATTCTTACGCAATATATTTGGTCAGCACAAAGATAGTCTATACCTTTGCGGTGTAAAGATTACACATTATTGTTATGGAGACAAAAAAGTACAGTTATGATTATCCGCATCCTGCCGTGACGACAGACTGCGTGATATTTGGTTTTGACGGTTCCGATCTGAAGGTGTTGCTCATTGAGCGCGGCATCGAACCCTTCAAAGGCAAATGGGCCTTGCCGGGTGGATTTCTCAAAATGGACGAAACGGCCCACGAGGGTGCACTCAGAGAATTGGAAGAAGAGACGGGTATGAACAACGCTTACATTCGGCAGTTTCACACCTTCACCGAACCGGGACGCGACCCTCGCGAACGCGTCATCACGATTGCCCACTATGCTTTGGTGCGACTTCAAGAGGTGAAAGGTGGCGACGATGCCGCTCAAGCGCGTTGGTTCACCATGGACGAGATACCGCCACTGGCATTCGACCACGACCGCATATTGCGTATGGCACAAATAATGCTGCGCGAACGCATCCACTTCGAGCCCGTCGGTTTTGAACTGCTACCCGAAACGTTCACGATGAAGCAACTTCAAAATCTCTACGAGGCTATTCTCGACGTCCACTTCGACCGACGTAACTTCGCCAAGAAGATGTTTCATCTCGGACTGCTCATTCAGACCGAAGATATGGTGCGCACCTCTCCCAAGCGTGAGTCGCAACTGTTGCGCTTTAATAAAGAGAAATATGACGAACTGAAACAGAAGGGTTTCAGACTGGAATTTTAAGCATTTATTTAACCCATAAATCAGAAGGATTATTATGTTAGGAGGAATTATTGGCGATATTGTAGGGAGCCGATTTGAGTTTGCCAACATTAAAACAAAAGAGTTTGAACTTTTTGGTGAGGGATGCAACTATACCGACGACACGGTGATGACCATAGCCACGGCCATGGCTATTCTTGACAATACGTTTAATTATACAGGCGAGAAATTCTCAGACAATCCCGTTTTGAACGCTGCCGCAGCGCGAAACATTCACAAGAAGAGTTTTAATTTCAAAGATTACTACATCGCGTTTGGTCGGAAATATCCGAAGCCTATGGGCGATTACGGCCCGAGTTTCAAATATTGGTTGCGTGGGGGCACGAACTACGAGCCGTATGGGAGCTGTGGCAATGGCAGTGCCATGCGGGTGAGTCCTGTGGGATGGTATGTGGCTACACTCGACACACTCACTGAGGACTTAAGAGTTTTTCCTCCGGCCTGTATGTGGCGTGCCACTTCCTGTGTTTGGCAAGTTGCAGAAGACACAGCCATTGTCACCCACAATCACCCCGAAGGCATCAAAGGGGCACAAGCCGTGGCGTCGGCCATACACCTCGCCAGAACGGACCGGGGCAGGATTAGAGGATGGAGTATAGAAAAGACCTTAAAAGACATAGAAGACTCAATGCGTCGGCACTTCAACTATGATTTGTCGTTAAGCGTCAAAGAGTTGCAGCAGCGCTATTCGTGGCATGGCATAGACGGGCGAGGCAACGGTTGCACGTGTCAAGACAGTGTGCCGCAAGCCATCCGCTGTGTGCTCGATGCCACAGATTTTGAAGACGCCATACGCAATGCCGTCTCCATTGGCGGCGACAGCGACACCATTGCTTGCATCGCCGGCAGCATCGCAGAGGCCGTGTTTGGCATACCTCGTTGGATGCGCGAAAAAGCCATGACCTATCTCACGCCCGAGATGCGCGCCATCGTACAGGAGTTTGAGAGTCGTTTTGGTTACAACGAAATCGGCA
>JAHAWW010000249.1 GCA_018383375.1 Prevotellamassilia sp.
TCAAGACCGTGGGTCTATTGCAATACATGCTGCAATGCGGCATGCCCGTGCCCCTCGACGAAGGGAGCCGTATGGGTGTGTTTCAAGAAATCTTCATTGACATTGGCGACGAACAGAGCCTCGAAGACGACCTCTCTACCTATTCAAGCCACCTGCTCGGCATGAAGCAAATGATGCGTCGCTCGGGCGCGAAAAGTCTGCTGCTCATCGACGAGTTTGGCGGAGGCACAGATCCACAAATCGGAGGAGCTCTGGCCGAAGCCATGCTGATGGAGTTTGTCGAACGCGGCGCCATGGGCGTCATCACCACCCACTACCAAAACCTCAAACACTATGCCGGCGAGTCGGCCACGGTGGTGAATGGCGCCATGCTCTATGACCGCACACAGATGCAGCCACTCTTTATGCTCCAAGTCGGCAACCCGGGCAGTTCGTTTGCCATTGAGATTGCTCGCAAAATCGGCTTGCCCGAACAAGTCATACGCCGCGCCACCGAGATTGTGGGTAAAGACTACGTGATGAGCGACAAATACCTGCTCGACATCGTGCGCGACAAAATGTATTGGGAAAACAAGCGCCGCCACATCCATCAACGCGAAAAACAACTTGAGGCCACGATGGAAGGCTACAAACGCGAGATAGAAGACTTCAGAGACGAGCGCAAAAAAGTGATGACACGCGCCAAAGACGAGGCACGCGAACTCTTGCGAGCCTCAAACGCACAAATCGAAAACACCATCCGCTCCATCAAAGAGGCCGCCGCCGAGCGCGAAAAAACCCGCGAGGCACGCGAGGCGCTTGAAAACTTCAAGCAAAACATCGAGCAAAACAGTCAAGACGAAGAACGACTGGCTCGGAAAATCGAAAAAATCAAACGCCGTCAAGAACGCCAAGCAGAGCGCCGTGCAGGTGGGGGACGTCAGCGTGGCACCACCACCTCTCAGGCCGGCCCCAACCAGACGGCCGCTGCCGCCGAGGCCCCCAAAACAGGACTCTTTCACCCCGGCGACTATGTGCGCCTCGAAGGCCAAACCACCGTGGGCCGCATACAGTCAATCGACGACGGCAAAGCCCGTGTGCTCTTTGGCATGATACACACCACGACAGCCCTGTCGCGCCTCGTTCCGGCCCAAAAGCCCGCCGAGGACAAGACCGTGAAAGTCTCAACCTTTGTTTCAAAAGAAACGCGCAACGCCATGTATGAGAAGAAGTTGCATTTCAAACCCGAAATCGATTTGCGCGGAATGCGTGGCGACGAAGCCTTGACCACAGTTTCGCTCTTTATCGATGATGCCGTCTTGCTCGAACAGTCGCGTGTGCGCATTCTTCACGGCACCGGCACCGGCGCCTTGCGCGAACTGGTGCGCCAATACCTCTCGACCGTGCCCGACGTGAAACGTTTCCACGACGAGCGTGTGCAGTTTGGCGGTGCCGGCATCACGGTCGTGGAATTGGCCTAAATTATTCTTTTTTTGTTTAGCAGAAAGACGCATAAAAATCGAAATCAAAAATTTATCTATATGAAGAAATCGTTATCACTCCTATTCTTGTTGCTGTTGGCTTCGACTCTTCCTGCGGCTGCGCAACTCCACAGACGTTCAATGTCGTTGCGTCAATCCGACGGTTTGCGCGTGGCGTTAAACTACGTCGGTACACCGCTCTATGGCTGCCACACCACCACAGACGGTTTAGCCGTTGTGCGCGGCGCCGATGGGTTTTATTACTATGCCGCCGAGACCGCCGAAGGCCTAACAGCCACCAACGTTCAAGCCCACAACCCCGCCGAACGAGGCATTGCCGAGCAGAAGTTTGTCACATCCTCGGCAGTGGAGACGAGCGCAGCTTTGCAACTGCTCTCCTCGCTCAACCCCCAACCGCCGGTGCGCAGTTCGCGTGCCGCCTCAACCACCGACGGCCTCACCCCCTACGGCCAATCGGCCGGTGGTGCCATCCCCAGTGTTGGCGAGCGTCGCATCCCCGTGATTATGGCCGAGTTTAGCGACATCAAATTTCAAGACACCATCACCGTCGACAAGATGACCCACATGCTCAACGACGACGATTTCGTGGCCGTGAGCAAAGGCAAGGGTAGTGCGGCACAATATTTCCGCGACATGAGCGGTGGTCTTTTCAGCCCCACATTCGATGTCGTGGCCAGGGTAGCCGTGTCAAAAGACCACGTCTATTATGGCGCAGATTCGGGTAGCAGTCATCACGTCAACATCACTCAGTTTATTCCCGAAGCCATCGACAGCGCCCAAGCCAAAGGCGTAGACTTCAGCCCCTACGTCGATGCCACGTTGGGTGGTGTGCCCTGTGTGGTAGTGATTTTTGCCGGTCAGGGCCAACACACCTCATACGACGCCGACTGGGAAGACTATATATGGGCCCACTTTTGGCGCCGTGCCTACACCTGTGGCGGCATCAAGTTCAACTCTTATTATGTGGGAGCCGAGCTTGCCAACAACTATTACGACGCCAACGGCCAACTCGTGACAGACGCCAACGGCTATGGCATCGCCCAGAGCACCCACATGGAGGGCATCGGCGTCTTTATCCACGAAATGAGCCACGCCCTTGGTCTTGCCGACTTATACTACACGGGCATCGACCAAGCCATCAGCGACACGCTGGCCACACCGGGCTGGTGGTCAATCATGGACTACGGCCAATATTGGGCCGATGGCTATCAGCCCATGGGCTACAGCGCCTATGAGCGTGCGCGTTTGGGCTGGCAACAAGTTGAAGAACTCACCGAAGCCAAGGCCGTGAAGATGTACAACCATATCCTGACAGACAAGGAGCACCCCTCTGTGGCCTACATCCTCCGCTCCGACGCCAACCCATCAGAATATTTCTTGCTTGAAAATCGCCAGCCGAGCCATTGGTATCCCCAAGTGATGGGCAAAGGCATGCTCATCACCCACGTCTATTACAGTTCGTCCGTTTGGAGCCAAAACATCGTCAACAACAATCCCGATTTGCAGCGTGTGGCCATTGTGCCGGCCGATGGCAGTTTCCCGTTTATAAAATACACGACAGCGTCCGAACTCAAAGGCGACCTTTTCCCCGGGCCAAGCGGCAACACGGCGTTCACCGACGAGTCTGCCGTCAGAGCCACCACCTACACCGGCACGGGCTTGCTCGGCAAACCCATTTACGACATTGCCCAAAACGATGACGGCACGGTGGAATTTAGCTTCTTGCAGCCCCACCTCACCGGTATCGAGAGCGTCAACTCTGCCGCCCAGACCGAGCCCACGGCCATCTACCGTCTCGACGGCACCCGTGTGCATCTGTCGAAACGCTCAGAATTGCGCCGAGGCATCTACATCATCCGCTCGGCCGAGGGCACCCGTAAACTGATTGTGGACTAACCTTAAGCGTGACAGACTGTGACGGAAGGTGATTAAAGCTTTCCGTCACAGCAAACGCTTCAAACACAATTGGTTATAAGCCCGTGATTGTGTGATTGGGAAAAAGGCGAAACTTTGGGTAATATAGTGCATAACGTTTTAAAGCAAGAAAAAAGTCGAATGAGCACCTATATTATGCGATGGAACCCGGCCATCAGCAGCAGCAAAATTGATGAGTTCAGAGCCGCACGAGAGAAGTGGCCCGATGGTTTCTGTGGCGATTGGAGCATTTATGAATGGGAGAATGCCCACGCTGGCGATAAATATATTATGGTACGCGTAGGTGATGAGCCGTGTGGCGTGGTCTATCACGGCGAGTTCTTGTCAGAGCCCTATACGGGTGACGATTGGGCCGGTTCTTCTCGAAAGCGCCACTATGTCGACCTCTCCATCCAGCATCCCTGCGATCCCGACCAGCCGTGCATCACCATCGAACAACTTGAACGCCTCATCCCTCAAATAAACTGGCGCCATGGACACTCAGGCGAATTGATGAGCGAAGAAGTGGAGCGCAAGTTTTGGGGTGATGTATGGCCGGAAAACCCTGCACATATTTCTGTGACACATTAACAAAAGATCGGATGCCAACATCTTTGTTGCAAATATTAGGATGAACAAGGACACATCGCTCGAATTGAAGGGAGTAGCCATTCTGCTGATGCTCTTGCTGCATCTGTTCAATACGCAGGAGCGCGTGGCAGAGTGTACCACCTATGTCCAGTTCTGGAACGGTAAGCCTTTGGTCTATGCTTTGAGCCGCGTGGCCGGTTTCTGTGTACCCATCTATCTGTTTGTGAGTGGTTATGGGCACGCCATTTCCTTCCGCCAAGGGCGTCTGAACATCCGCCATTGCCTGCAACGTGTCTTTAAACTGTATGTGAACTTTTGGATCATATTCTTTCTGTTCATCCCTATCGCTTGTTGGGTGAAACCTGAAGCCTATCCCGGCGGGGCAGACATCTTTTTACTCAATATGATTGGCCTTGACTTTTCATACAATGCCGAATGGTGGTTTCTGCTTCCTTATGTGGTTTTGTCCTTGGTTTCTCCATACTTGTTTCGTGCGATTGCCAAGCAGACAGAACCGGGAAATTATCATATTGGCAAGGCCCCGTTGTTGCTGACCGCCGCGGTCTATCTCCTTTGCACCACGTGTGGAAAATATTTGCCGGATGCTGTGTCAGAGCATCCGCTGGTCACACTCAGCTTCAACACCGTCAAGCTGTTGTTTGTTTTCGTAGGTGCTGCAGCCTTTGCTTTCAACCATTGGTTTGAGCGGTTGTTGAACTGGCGTCGGTTGAAGAGCGGTTTATGCATCATGGTCTTGATGGCATTATGCCTGTTGAGGATGAGTTTGGGCCCGTCTATTCTCAATGCGTTTTTCGTGTTGGCGTGCATACCCCTGTATGTGTTCATCAGCAGGCCTATTTGGTTCAAGCGTTGCCTGATGTTCTTTGGCAGACACTCCACCAATATGTGGCTATGCCACACCTTCTTCGCGTATTATCTATGGTCTGAATATTTCTATGCCCTTCGGTTTCCTCTGCTCATTTATGTGGCATTGGTAATGGCATCGTTGGCTGTGTCGATGCTTATTCTTCCGATTTATAAGAAGCTGGTGCAGTACAAATAGGATACTTATATGTTAGCGGCTAAGTAATTGACTTCCGTATGATGAATAAACTCATTATCAAGATTT
>JAHAWW010000250.1 GCA_018383375.1 Prevotellamassilia sp.
GCCATTCCGGCCCTTGTCGACAAAGCTCTTGCCGATGGAATGAAAGCTATGGCCATTACCGACCACGGCAATATGATGGGCATCAAAGAGTTTGCCAACTATGTGAATAAGGTGAAAGGCAAAGCCAAGGGTGCGCTCAAGGCTGCCGAGGAGCGCCTCACAGCCCTTGCCGACGGCACGTTTAAGCCCGAAGCAGGCACACCGGAGGCTGAAATGAGTCACGACGAACTTGTGGCGGCTGCTCAAAAGGCTGTGGCCAAAAACCAAGCCGTGGTCGACTTCATGCCCATCTATGGCTGCGAAATGTATGTGGCTCGTCGCGGCGACAAAACGCTCCACGAAATCAAGGCCGACCAGTCTGGTTGGCACCTCGTTGTTTTGGCCAAAAACTCCACCGGCTATCACAATCTTGTCAAACTCGTTTCGCGGGCATGGGTCGACGGCTTTTATATGCGTCCGCGCACCGACCACGCTGACCTTGAGCGTTTCCACGAAGGGCTCATTGTCTGTTCGGCCTGTTTGGGAGGTGAGGTGCCGCAGAAACTCATAGGCGGAAACTATGACGAAGCCCGCGATGCCGTGTTGTGGTTCAAGCGAGTTTTTGGCGAAGACTATTATCTCGAGATGCAACGCCACGAGGTGACCAATCCCCACATCCGTGCCAATCGAGAGACCTATCCCATACAGCAAAAAGTCAACGCCCAGATTATGCGCCTTGCCGCCGAGACGGGTGTGAAACTCGTTTGCACCAACGACTGTCATTTTGTTGACGAAGTTCACGGCGAAGCCCACGACCGTCTCATTTGTCTCTCCACCGGCAAAGACCTCGACGACCCCACCCGAATGCTCTACACCAAGCAAGAGTGGTTTAAGACCCAAGCCGAGATGAACGCCGTTTTTGCCGACTGTCCCGAAGCCCTTGCCACAACCATCGAGATAGCTTCAAAAGTCGAAGCCTACACCATCGACCATGGCCCCATCATGCCCAACTTCGACATTCCCGCCGAATTTGGCACCGAAGCCGACTATCGCAAGCGCTACACCGACGAAGACATTTTTCAAGAATTCACCCGCGACGAAAACGGTCGAGAGGTGCTCAGCCGTGAAGAGGCCGAGAGCAAAATAAAGAAGCTCGGCGGCATAGACAAACTCTATCGCATCAAACTCGAAGCCGACTATCTCGGTCTTTTGGCCTATCAAGGTGCCGAGCGGCGCTATGGCACACCGCTGAGCGACGAAGTCAAAGAGCGAATCAACTTTGAGCTCCACATCATGAAGACCATGGGTTTTCCGGGCTACTTCCTCATTGTGCAAGACTACATCCGTGCTGCTCGTGAGCAGCTTGACGTGTCGGTGGGCCCCGGTCGTGGTTCGGCAGCCGGCAGTGCCGTGGCCTATTGTTTGGGCATCACCCAGATAGACCCCATCAAATACGACCTGCTTTTTGAGCGTTTCCTCAATCCCGATCGCATCTCCCTGCCTGATATCGACGTCGACTTCGACGACGATGGCCGTGGGCGCGTGTTAGCTTGGGTCACCGATAAATACCATGCCGAAAACTGTGCCCACATCATCACCTATGGCACCATGGCCACCCGCTCAGCCATCAAAGACGTGGCCCGTGTGCAAAAACTCCCTCGCGACATCACCGACCGCATCTGTGCGGCCATCCCCGACAAGCTCCCCGAGGGGCCCGATGGCAAAACGCCCAAGATGAATCTCAAAAACGCCATTGCCGCCATACCGTTGCTGGCACAGGCCGAAGTCTCTCCCGACCCTCTGCTGCACGACACCATCCGTTATGCCAAGATGCTCGAGGGCAATGTGCGCAACACCGGCGTGCATGCTTGTGGTTTCATCATCTGTCGCGACCCCATCTCCGACTGGGTACCCGTGTCGACGGCCCTCGACAAAGAGACCAACCAGAAAGTGGCCTGTACGCAATACGAGGGCAAGGTCATCGAAGAGACCGGTCTCATCAAAATGGACTTCCTCGGCCTCAAGACCCTCTCCATCATTCGTGAGGCCGTCCAAAACATACGTGAGAGTCTTGGTGTCGTAGTCGACATCGACCACATCGACATCAACGATCCCGCCACCTATCAGCTCTATTGCGATGGCAACACCGTGGGCACCTTCCAGTTTGAGTCGGTTGGCATGCAGCGCTATCTTACCGAGCTTCGCCCCTCCACGTTCGAAGACCTCATAGCCATGAATGCCCTCTACCGCCCCGGGCCCATGCAATACATCCCTCAGTTTATTCGTCGCAAACACGGCATTGACCCCATCACCTACGATTTGCCGTGTATGGAGAAATACCTCAAAGACACCTACGGCATCACCGTCTATCAAGAGCAGGTCATGCTACTGTCGCGCGAGATAGCCGGTTTCACCCGTGGCGAGAGCGATGCCTTGCGCAAAGCCATGGGCAAGAAACTCATCGACAAGCTCAACCACATGTATCCCAAGTTTATCGAAGGCGGCAAGGCCCGTGGCCACGACCCCAAGATTTTGGAGAAGATTTGGGAAGACTGGCGTGCATTTGCTTCATACGCCTTCAACAAGAGCCACGCCACGTGTTATTCATGGGTGGCCTATCAGACCGCCTATCTCAAGGCCAACTATCCGGCACAATACATGGCCGGCGTCATGAGTCGAAGCAAAGACGACATCAAGACCATCACCAAACTCATGGACGAGAGCCGTCGGCTCGGCATCAACACCCTCGGTCCCGACATCAACGAGAGCCGCGTCAAGTTTAGCGTCAACCACACGAGCGACATTCGTTTTGGCCTCGGTGCCATCAAAGGTGTGGGCGACTCAGCCGTCGAAGCCATCCTCAGCGAGCGCAGTCGCGGTGGCGATTTTAAAGACATCTACGATTTTGTTGAGCGTGTCAATCTTTCGGCTGTGGGCAAGAAATGCATCGAGAGCCTTGCGCTTGCCGGCGCTTTCGACAGCCTTTCACCCCTTCGCCGCGAACAGTATGTTGAGCCTTCAGCCTCCGGAGTTTCCTTCATCGACCAGCTTGTGCGTTTCGGTCAGACCTATCAAACCGACCGTGCCCAAGCCTCGGCCAGTCTTTTTGGTGAAATGGCCGAAGCCATCATCACCCGTCCGCAGGCCGATGCCTCCATCC
>JAHAWW010000257.1 GCA_018383375.1 Prevotellamassilia sp.
TGATGCGCATAAAGGTGCCGACAACGCCGGCAAATGGACCGCCAAGGATGCGAACTTTTTCTCCTTTCTTCAAGTCGATTTCGTCAACAGAGAGAAAGAGGATGTGCTCGTCGGTATTGCCTGCCACGGCAATGAAACTCTGCATTTGTTCTTCGGGCACCACAAGCAGTAGGCGCCGACCGTCGATGTCGCGCATCACGTAGCGCAAACCGGGAATAAGCTCGGCCTTGAGCTGGCGAAGGACGTCGCGCGTGGTCTTGACGAACACGTAGTTGTGAAGTGCTGCCTCGGTGACGTAGCAGAATTGGCCCTGTGCGGTGCGACGCCTCACACGCCTTGTCGGCACAAAGTTTTGTATGGCCATCTTATCCAATTGCTCCTTGACACGCAGTTCGCGCTGATAGGTGATGCGCAAAACGTACCAAAACGGTTGCTCAACGGGATGTGACACGACTTCAGACAATGGACGTGAGAAGATGACGATTTGACGAAAGGGTATAGTCTGGGGACATTGAAACCAGTACAAACGACTATGTTCCAATTACTTACCACCTGACCGGGGGGGTAAATCCCATCAGTTACGGTATCTCAACACATAGGTGGTGAGATACATTGCAAAGATATATAATAAATCATAAAACGAATAGTAAATCGTGATTTATTTGAATAATCGCGTGCAAATGAAGCAAATGAAGCAAAATGGGACAATGCCGGGAAAGAGAGGGAAAGAGAGGGAAAGAGAGGGATTTGGATAAAAGAGAATGCATTATGGAAAAAATGGCGGACCGTTCTGGCACTAAACGATTGAGAGAAGGGAGATTATCCCTTTCCTCATCAACGATGACTGAGTAGCGTTGATCTATTGTTGACTCTAATGTCGACTCGACATACACAATAAAAAAATCCCGCCGGTCGTGCTCTGGGGCGCAACCGGCGGGACGAAAACTGAATGAAGATGGTGGATTACGGCGGATTAAAGTCCGTAAGCAAAGCTGTCAATGTAGTTGTAGACGCAGCTGACAAGGCCGAGCAGGATGACACCTGCCGTACAGATGGCGAGGGCAGCTCGCGTGCCACAGTCGCTCTTGAAAGTGGCGATGGGATTGTCGTTGGGCTTGATGTACATGGCCTTGACAATCATCAGGTAGTAGTAGAGCGAGATGACGGTGTTGACCAAGGCAATGAAGACCAAGAGATGGAAACCGGCCTTGAAGGCTGCCATGAAGACGAAGAACTTGGAGAAGAAACCTGCAAACGGCGGGATACCTGCCAATGAGAAGAGGCAGAGGGTCATCAAAAAGGCCAGTTTGGGGTTGGTCTGATAAAGTCCGTCGTAATCGTCCATACCTATCTTGCCACTGTTTTGCTCGACAACGTGGAGCACGGCAAAGGCGCCGAGGTTGGCGGCCATATACACCAAGAGGTAGAACACCAAAGCGGTCATGCCCTGAGACGTGCCGCCCATAATGCCGAGCACGAGATAGCCGGCCTGCGAGATGGCAGAGAAGGCCATGAAGCGCTTGAGATTTTTCTGGCGAATGGCAAAGAGGTTGGCAATGGTGATAGAGGCGATGATTATCCAGAAGAAGCCTTCACTCCAAGCGCCCATAAAGGCTTCGCTGCCGAAGACTTTCACCAAAACAGTGAAGAGTACGAATGCGGCAGAGCCTTTGGAAATAACGCTCAAGAAACCGGTCACCACCGTAGGCGCTCCTTCATAGGTGTCGGCCGTCCAAAGATGGAAGGGCACCAACGAGATTTTGAAGCCCATGCCGGAAATGAAAAGCACAAGACCGAGAATGGAGAGGAGGTTGGGCTGGATAGTCCGGCCAATGGCATCGAAATAGAGGGTGCCACAAGCGCCATAGATGAGCGAAATGCCATAGAGCAAAAGACCGGAAGAGAAGAGGGCCAGCAAGATGAACTTGGCACCGGCCTCGGCGCTCTCCATGCGTTTCTTGTCGTAGGCAATGAGGGCAGTCATGGGGATTGAGGCCAACTCAAGTCCGATAAAGAACATGATGAAGTGGCCACTGGAAATCATAAAGTACATACCCAGCACGGTGAAGAGCGTGATGGTGTGGAACTCGCCCATCTTAATGCGGTTCTCAGGGGCGTTGAGCCATTTGGCAGCCATAAGGAATACCACGATGACGCCAACGTTGAGCACACTCTTCATTATGGTCATCATAGCGGTGTGCTGATACATTCCGCCAAAGGCCTCAGCCGGTGCGGCACAAGCCGAGCACCAGGGTACGAGGTTGATGACAGTGTGAACGAGCATCAGCAACACGGGGAAGACGGTGCGGAAATGGCAACCACAACCGCTCACTGCACATGTGCCGTCGGCAGCGCAGGCCAGTCCGCGCTCTTCTTTGCCGCATACGAAGAGGTCGGCAAGAAACAAGATGACGATGACGGAGAGAAGGCTGAGCTCCTCGGTCATACAAAGGAATTGACTATAATCCATAGTTTGATGTCTTTCTACAAATTAGAGGAAAGGATTGCTTTGTGAAACAACGTTGGCGGCTGCCGTGTGGATGTGGTCCACTATGGGGTTGACGCCGGTTGAAATCATATCGCTCACCCACAGCGGTGCCAGACCAAGACCGGCCACTGCCACAATGAGGCAGACCACGGCAAGGCGCTCGTCCCAAGTGGCATCCGTGAGCTGGAGATGATGCTCATTGGTGCAGGTGCCATAGAGTATCTTGCCAACCACACGGAGAATGTAGACGGCGGTGATGACAATACTGGTGCAAGCTGCAATAGTGAGCACGCGGTGGAAGGTGTCGGCATTTTGGAACGAACCGACAAAGATGGACATCTCAGCAATGAAACCGGAGAAACCGGGCAAACCGAGGTTGGCCAAACCGGCAATGATATAGCCCACAGAGAGGAAGGGCATAATCTTCATCAGACCATTGAGCTCGCGGATGTCGCGGGTGTGGGTGCGGCCATATATCATACCGATGAGGGCAAAGAAGAGGGCCGTCATCAAACCGTGGCTGAGCATCTGGAGAATGGCACCGGTGCAACTGGTCTGCGTGAGCATCAAAATGGCGAAGAGCACGAGGCCACAGTGGGACACGGAACTATAGGCGTTGATGTATTTCAAGTCGGTCTGTACGCAGGCCGAGAAGGCACCATAGACCACAGAGATGCCGGTGAGAATGAGGAATATCCAACCCAACTCGGCGGCAGCCTCAGGCATCAGGTACATCGCAATGCGGAAACAGCCATAACCGCCCAACTTCATCAAGACACCGGCGTGGAGCATAGACACTGCCGTGGGCGCTGAAGCGTGACCGTCGGGGCTCCATGTGTGGAAGGGGAAGAGGGCGCCAAGCACACCGAAACCAATGAAGGTCAAGGGGAACCAGATGCACTGCTGACTGAAGGCAATGGGGTCGCCATTGGCTATGGAGACAATGTTCATGGTCTCACCACCGGCACCATAGAAGATGCCGAAAATGCCGCACATCAAGAAGGCCGAACCTCCCATGAGCATCAGGGTGAGCTTCATAGCGGCATATTCTTTCTTGCCACTACCCCACACGCCAATGAGCAAGTACATCGGGATGAGGGCTATTTCATAGAACATAAACATGGCAAACATGTCGATGGTGATGAAGAAACCAAAGACACCCATGCTCAAGAGTGTAAACCAAAGGAAATATTCCTTGGTGAGAGGCTGGAGTTTCCAAGATGCAAACGTACCGGTGAAGACGATGATGGCCGAGAGCAAAATCATGGCCACACTGATGCCGTCGACACCCACATCGTAGCGGATGTGGAGCGGTATGAACCAATCAAAACCGCCGGTGAAGAGCATCTCGCTCGTGGGATCGGCTGAGCGGGCACCGAGGAAATCAAATACCAAATAGACTGCCAGCAAGAGCAAGGCAGAACTGCCTGCCACCATCACACCACGCACCTGCTTGATGTTGCGTGCCAGCCAAAGGCCGAGGAGCATCAACAGCGGGATGAACACAAAGGATGACAGATATAATACGTTGGATAGATTAGTTACCATTGTGATTGTATTGATGGATTAGAACACGGCAAGGCAGAGGATGCCAAGCAGAATGAGTATGCCGATGAAGAAGACGTAGCCATATTTCTGCACCGAACCGCTCTGAAGACCACGAATGCGGAAACCAAGGGCATTGGTGCCCCAAGCGAGGAAATCAAAGAAGCCGTCGACTACGTGACGGTCGAACCAAGCAATGGGACGAGAAATATAGGCAAAGATGATGCGGTGGGTGACAAACTGATAGACTTCGTCCATATAGAAGCGTTTGAACGCCCAACGATGCAACGACTTGAACTTCTCTTGAATGGCATCGGCCACAGGCTGGCGCTCGCCAATATATATATAGGTGGCGAGAAGGATGGCACTGACGGCAATGACAATGCTGGTGCCAGCCACATTCCAGTCGAGATGGATGTCGTAGGCTTGACCATCGGCACTCACAAAATGACCGAAGGGAATGAAACCGGCCACACAGGTGACTACGGCCAAGAAGATGAGCG
The DNA here is from genome assembly GCA_018383375.1 of Prevotellamassilia sp. GTDB lineage: Bacteria > Bacteroidota > Bacteroidia > Bacteroidales > Bacteroidaceae > Alloprevotella. The sequence goes on from JAHAWW010000257.1 coordinate 4,537, forward strand.
GCAAGGTCATGGGCAGCGGAGCCTCATGGGGCGTATGCTCTGCGTGGAGTTTCTTGTTTTCAGTTCCCCAGAAAATGCCATAATAGAGACGGAACATATAGAAGGCCGTCATGGCGGCAATGGCGGTCATGAACCAACCCACGAAGGGACTGTAGGCGAAGCAGGCGGTGAGGATTTCGTCTTTGGAGAAGAAACCTGAGAAGGGAGGAATACCTGCAATGGCCAGACAGGCAATGAGGAAGGTGACGTGGGTGATGGGCATATATTTGCGCAGACCGCCCATGGCCGACATCTCATTGCTGTGGACAGCGTGGATGATGCAACCGGCGCCAAGGAAGAGCAGGGCCTTGAACATGGCGTGGGTGAAGAGGTGGAACATTGAGGCCATGTAGCCGAGCGAACCGGGATTGTGATGGCCGGTGGTGAGTTCGGTGCAAACGCCGAGGGCTACCATCATAAAGGCTATCTGTGAGATGGTGGAGAAGGCCAACACGCGCTTGATGTCGCTCTGAGCACAGGCCACGGCAGCGGCATAGAAGGCGGTGAACACACCCACCCAAACCACGATGGAAAGCACATCGAGACCGCCTATCGCGCCGAAGCCAATGAGCAACGGCATCATACGGGCGATGAGGAAGACGCCGGCCACCACCATGGTAGCAGCATGGATGAGGGCACTCACGGGAGTGGGACCTTCCATGGCATCGGGCAACCAAATGTGGAGGGGGAACATGGCACTCTTACCGGCACCACCAATAAACATCAGGCCAAGAGCCACAGGGATGTATTTGGCTGCCTCAGCATCAATGCCGAGCACAGTGCTGAAGTCGCCCACAGCCACGAGCGAACCGCCCTCAATGTGGCCGAAGTTGAACGTGCCGGCAAAATAGCCGTAGATGAGAATGCCGATGAGGAAGAACATATCGGCAAAACGGGTCACGATGAAAGCCTTCTTTGAGGCTGCAATGGCGGCCGGAGTGGTGTAGTAGAAACCGATGAGCAGGTAGGACGACACACCCACAAGTTCCCAGAACATATACATCTGGAAGATGTTGGTGGCCACCACGAGGCCGAGCATCGACATGGTGAAGAGGCTGAGGAAGGCATAATAGCGCTGGAAGCCACGCTCGCCGTGCATATAGCCGAACGAGTAGATGTGGACCATAAGCGACACCGTAGAGATGACGATGAGCATCATCACTGAGATGGGGTCGAGCATAATGCCGAGGTCGAAGTGCAGACTGCCGTTGAAGAAGGGCAACCACGTGAAGTTGATGGGCATCAACGTGGCGAAGGTGCCATCGGCCAGTCTTGGCGCTGTGAAATACTCATAGGCTGTGACATAAGAGAGCACGGCTACAACGGCAAGCACGCAAGTGCCCACGGTGCCGGCTGTCTTATGGCTGAGCCATTTGCCGCAAATTCCCAGGAAAAGGAAAGAGAGGAACGGCAGCAGAAGTATCAACAAAGTATATTCCATAATCTGTGTGTTTTATCTGTTGTGAAGAGATGCGGCCGGCAGACTGTGTCGTGCGACAAGTCCGGGCCGTGACTTTTCTACCATTTCATCTTTTCCAGTTTGTCCACTGAGATGCCTTTGATTTTGCGGTAGATGTTAATCATGATGGCAATGGCGATGGCGCTCTCTGCTGCTGCAATGGCAATGGCGAAGATGGCGAAGAAGTAGCCTTCGTGGCCATTGGGATAAAGCATACGGTTGAACACGGCGAAATTGAGATCGGCCGAGTTGAGCATAAGCTCGATGGAGAGCAGAATGGCCAGTGTGCTGCGGCGGGTGAGGAACCCGAAGATGCCGGCAAACATCATGACGGCTGAGATAATCAGGATATATTCTATCTGTATCATAGCTGCAAATGGGGTTTAACGTTTACGGGCAATGAGCAGACCGGCTACAATGCAGGCCAAAAGCAAGACACTGACGGCCTCAAAGGGCAACAGATAGCCGCCGTCTCCTGTGGAGAGCATATAATGGCCAATGTAGTCGATTGAGGTGGTGTCTGTGCCTGTAGGCTCGCTGGGGGCACCAAGCGCAGGCACCAGACCGGCAAAAAGTTTCTGCTTGAGCAGCACAAAGAGGAAGATGAGGAAGCCCACAAGCGAGACGATAAATCCCCAAGAGGCGTCCTTGGCCTTGCGCAGGGCGGGGTCGGCCTTGGCTCCTTCGGTGAGAAGGATGGCAAAGACATACAACACAATGATACCGCCGGCATAGACCATGACTTGGACTGAACCGAGGAAGGTGTAGCCCATCAAGAAGTACATGCCTGCCGTGCCGAGGAGCACGAAGAGCAGGTATGTGGCAGCGCGTATGATGCTTTTGGTCACCACCGTAGCGACAGACGAAAGCATAATGACTACTGCCAAAATGACGAACATAATGTTTTGTGAATTCATTTGGTGTGAGTGATTACGCCGACAGGACTTTTCCGGGCAAGACTGCTTGACAGCCTTTCGGCCAAGCGTCGGCTTGTTTTCGAGGCTTATTTAGCTTCGGTGGTTGAAGGTTTCTCGGCGGGAGCAGCGGCCGGTTGAGCGGCGGGAGCAGTTACGGCCGCAGCAGGTGCCGGTTTGCGCACCACCTTTTTCTCTTCACATTTGCTGCCGGGCTGGTTGAGCACCTTGATGAGTTTTGAGCGGTCGAAGACAGCGTTTTCAAAACTTTGGTCGAAGGCGATGGCGCCATGCGGACAGGCACGGGTGCAAAGCTGGCAGAACATGCACGAACCGAGATTGTATTCGTATTTGGCCAGACGTTTTTTCTTCTTGCCTTCGGCGTCTTCATAGGTCTCTGAGGTGACCGTGATAGTGCCGTTGGGGCAGGCCATTTGGCAGAGTCCGCAACCGATGCACTTGTGCTCGTTTTGCTCATTGTGGGGCATGACGAGCGAGCCACGGAAGCGGTCGAACATCTCGAGCGTCTTGCGGTTTTCAGGATATTGTTCGGTGATTTTCTTGGTGAAAAGCTCGCGCATGGTTGTCTTCAGACCCACGCAGAGTGTCTTCACGCCGCCAAACAGTCCTTTGATATAATTGTCTTGATTATTCATAATGCTGAAAAGTAAATCTTCGTTTGTGCGTTGTTAGAAATGCCAGCCCATTGAGACCACGAGGGCCATGAGCACGAGGTTAACCATGCTGATGGGCACGAGATATTTCCATTCGAGCGACAAAATCTGGTCAATTCGCAGACGCGGGAAGGTCCAGCGGAGCCACATGAGCAGGAACACCACAAAGAAGGTCTTGCCCAAGAACCACACGAAGCCGGGCACGGCATCCATCACGCCGTTGAAGCCCTCAAGACCGGCGATGTGCAACGGTGCCCAACCGCCCAAGAAGATGGTCGAGGCCATACCGGCACAGATGAAGAGGTTGAGGTATTCGGCCAGATAGTAGTAGCCAAAGTGCATACCGGAGTATTCGGTGTGGTAACCGGCGGTCAATTCGCTCTCGCTCTCGGGCAAGTCAAACGGGCCACGGTTACACTCGGCGTTGCCGGCAACAAGGTAGATGATGAAGGCCAGCACGGCGGGCAAATGGCCGCGGAAAATGTTCCAGCCGTTGACGGCCTGGTCGGCACAGATTTCAGAGAACTGCATCGTGCCGGTGAGACAAATCATTGTGAGCATGGTCATGCCAATGGAGAGCTCGTAACTGATGATTTGCGCACCGCTACGCATGGCGCCGATGAGCGAATATTTGTTGTTACTACTCCAACCGGCCAGCAAAATGCCGACCACACCAATGCTCGAGATGGCCAGGAAGAAGAACACGCCGACATTAAAGTCGAGGATGTGTGCTCCTGCATTCCAGGGCAGACAAGCGAAGGTAACCATAGAAGCGGTCACCACGAGGAAGGGGGCCAGATTGTGGAGAAACAGGTCGGTCTGACGCAGGTTGATGATTTCCTTGGTCAGCATCTTGAACACGTCGCTGAACACTTGGAGCGTGCCCCAGGGGCCTACACGCATCGGGCCAAGACGGCACTGGAAAGCGGCACAGACTTTGCGCTCCATATAAATCAGGACGATGGCAAACACGGCATAAATCGTGATGATGGCCAGGGCCACGAGGATGCTCTCAGTGAGGATGGCGCCCCACTCGGGCAGTCCGAGCGTACCGGTCAGCAGGTTGTGAAGCCATGTTGTGACGATATCAAAATTAAACATATCTATATATTATATGTGTGGGTGATTTACAAAAACGCAATGGGGTTATCGGTCAATGTCGGGCACGACGTAGTCTACCGTTCCGCCAATGGTGATGAGGTCGGCAATCATATTGTCTCTGCAAGCCGTGTCCATGACGGCCACGAGGGGCAGACCCGTAGAGCGATAGTGCAGACGATAGGGGCTCTTGTCGCCTTTGCTCTCAAGCAGCACGCCAAACTCGCCACGGCTACCCTCGACGGCACTGTAATAGAGGCCTTCGGGCACCTTGATGATGGGCTTCATCTTTTCCTGGAAGTTGCCTTCGGGGATGTTGTCGATGAGTTGCTCTATGATGTTGAGGCTTTCGAGTATTTCGTCGAGACGTATCATATAGCGGGCAAAGCTGTCGCCTTCGCTGCGCACCACCTCGTTGAATTGTACGCGGTCGTAGGCGGCATAGGGACGAAGCTTGCGCACGTCGTTGTGCCAGCCTGCGGCACGACCCGTACCACCGGTGCAACCAAACGAGATGCACTGCTCTTTGGTGAGCACACCCACACCTTTGGCACGGTTTTGGAAGATGACGTTGCCGGTGAAGATGTCGTGATATTCCTTGATGTTCTTACGCATGTAGGGGATGAATGCCTTCACGCGCTTTTGGAAATTGGGATGGATGTCGGCCATCACACCGCCAATGGTGTTGTAGTTGAGGATGAGGCGGCCGCCACAGGTTTCTTCAAAGATGTCAAGGATTTGCTCACGGTCGCGGAAGCCGTAGAGGAAGGCCGTGGTGGCACCAAGGTCCTGGCAGAGGCAAGAGAAGAAGAGGATGTGCGAGTCGATACGCTGGAGCTCGTCCATAATGGTGCGAATGACTTTGACACGGTCGCTCACCTCCACGCCCATGGCTTGCTCAATACACATGCAGAGCGCATGGCGGTTTTGCATGGCACCGAGATAGTCGAGGCGGTCGGTCAAGGCGAGGGTCTGAGGATAGGTCATCTTCTCGCTGATTTTTTCCACGCCGCGGTGGATATAACCCAGCACGGGGTCTATCTTTTTAATCTTTTCGCCCTCGAGGCTCACACGGAAGTGGAGCACACCGTGTGTTGAGGGGTGTTGCGGACCAATATTGACGACGTATTCGTCTTCTTCAAACAGGCGGCGCTGTGATTTGGTGACTGTGCCGTCGCTCTGGAGCGTATAGGTTTCGGTGAAGTCGGAGAGCGGCTCCGGCGTCATGCGAAGCGGGTTGTTTTTCTCGGTCTCGTCGTCTTTGCGCATGGGATAGCCCACCCAGTCTTCGCGCATGAAGATGCGACGCATATCGGGGTGTCCGGTGAAACGGATGCCAAAGAAGTCGTAGACTTCGCGCTCGTAGATGTTGGCGATGTCCCAAAGGTCGGCCACTGAGGGCAGATAGGGATTTTCGCGGTCGGTTGTGAGGGTTTTGAGGTTCACACGGCGGCTTGGGTCGGCCGTAGAGGCGAGCTGATAGACCACGCCGAGGCCGTCGGCCTCCCAGTCAAAACCGGTGAGATTTTCGAGGAAATCATAGCCCTCTTTGTTTTTCAAGGTCTCCATGCGCTCACGCAGGGCCTCGGGGGCCACACACTCGGGCTCAATCTGGTTTTTAGCAGGCTGAGCGGGTGCAGCGGCTGCGGGGCGTGCAGCGGCAGGAGCAGCGGCGGGTGCCGCTTTGGGCTGTGCGGCTTGAGGCTGTGCGGCAGCCTGTGCTTCGCCTTTCTTTTCCATATTCATATCGTTCATGCCTGTTCCTCCTCGTTATAGATTTCTTCGGCTTTTTCAGCCATTGTGTCGCGATAGGGATCTTTTTCTTTGCGGTTGGTGGTGCCGAAGAAGTTCTCGACCTTCACTTTGCGCTGCAACTGCATCATGCCGTAGAGGAACGACTCCGGACGCGGGGGGCATCCGGGCACATAGACGTCTACGGGAATGATGTTGTCCACGCCGTTGACCACATGGTACGACTTGGTGAACGGACCGCCTGAAACGGCACAACCGCCCACGGCCACGACATATTTCGGGTCGGCCATTTGGTCGTAGAGTCGGCGAAGCACCGGGGCCATTTTGGTGGTGATGGTGCCCGACACGAGAATGACGTCGGCCTGTCGGGGACTGTTTCGCGTCACCTCGAAACCGAAGCGGGCGATGTCGTAACGGGCTGCACAAACGGCCATAAACTCAATGCCGCAACAGCTTGTGGCGAAGGTGAGCGGCCAGAGGGAGTTGGAACGTCCCCAGTCTATGAGTTCATCGAGTTTACGCACGATGACATTGGTGCCCTTGGCGTTGAGTTCGGCCACGAGACGCTCAAACGTTTCGTTGTCTTTAAACTCTTCGTAGGGTATAGACTTGATTTTGGGTCTTTTGTTTATTGCCATTTCAGCGCTCCTTTCCTCCAGGCATAGGCCAAGCCCAGAACTAAGATAAACAAGAAGAAGAGCACGCTGACCAGTCCGGCGGGTCCGAGTGAGCGCATCACGACGGCCCAGGGGAAGAGGAACATCGTTTCCACGTCGAACATCAGGAAGAGAATGGCGAAGAGATAGTAGCCCACACGGAATTGCATCCATGAGCGTCCGCGCGTGGGGATACCACACTCATAAGCCTCCTCTTTTTGCTCGTTGAAGCTGCGCGGTGCAATCAGTTTGGCCAGAATGGTGACCACGGCAACAAACGAGACACCTGTCAGCAATGCAGTGACGAACAGGGTAAAGTTCATAGCTCTAAAGTGTTGTTTTTAATTTGGTTAATAGTTTCAATTTAAAGCGGTGTGTGAAGGTGGTGTGAAGCGGAGCGACGTGTGTCTCTTATAAAAAGACAATCCGCCGTGTGGGATTAAGGGCATCCCCGCGGCGGACACGAAAAACGGGCAGAGCGAACCATTCGCTTTGCCTTACACATCAAATGTTTGGCGGCTACCTGTGGCGACCGACCAACAAGATATGAAATGCCCTTTTTCACACCGTTTGTGTTTTCAGACGTCTCTTTTCGCCCCGCAACCATATAGGCCTTCGGCTGCGGCTTGAACCGAGGTGGGTCTTTATTGTCTGCAAAGGTATAAAAAAGGACTTAAAAAATGTAAGTAGACATTGCAAAAAGAGTGGGTGAATGTGCAGTTTTTTCGTCATAAAGGCGCACTTTCGGGCCTAACCCATGCAAAGCGGGCCTATTTTTGTCTTTTGCTTTGTGCGTCAAAGGGGGTATTTTTGAGGTAGAACAGAAGAGGAGGCGGCCATTGGGCCGCTTTTTTTGTTGGGCGGCTCGTCACGGGGTTAAGGGCTGATTTTACGGACCTTATGACAAGCAGAACTGTCATTATCGCCGTGGCCTTCAAACCTAAATCCGGCATCAGGAGGGCTTAATGGCGTCTTTTCTCCGCCACGCACGCGTTTTTTCAACGCTCACAAGAATTTCTGAAAAAAACTTGAC
>JAHAWW010000258.1 GCA_018383375.1 Prevotellamassilia sp.
GAATGGACAAGGCGGCCCAGCCGAAGACCGGTGGCCGTGGTCTGGAAAGCGTAGTCGCCACGTGGCCCATAAGCGCCTATGGTCAAATCGCCTATGGCCGAATGACATTCACCATTGAAACGTCTCACGCCATCGGGGCGATAAACACCTTGTGCGGTGAGTGACACCTGGCCCAAAGCACGCAACTTGTTGGTGAGCGAGTCTGACACATTGAATGGTTTGAGGCTGCTTGCCAGTCGGTCGGTGTCGAGGTCGAGACGACGCAGATTGACTTTTGCTGCAGAGAGTTTGCCTTGATGCCAAGCACACAAGCCATCGACGTTCAGGGCCAAGCCTCCTCCTTTTTCAGACAAGGCGAGTTGATGCAGTTTCACCGTGTCGGGTTTCACGCCAAAAGTCATGTCGAGTGTTATCGGCCGGTCGAAAGTCGAAAGTCGTGGCACGAAGCAGGTCAAGTCGGCAGGCGTGATGCCCCCAGAAGTCAAACGGCCGTTGAGGGTCAGGCGTTGCAGCAGAGAGAGATGCTTGCCGGGCTTAATGGTGCCCTTGAGGCACTTGGCCATGAGCCGGCTGTGAGGAAGGCTGAGGTCGAAACCATTGACGGTGAGGCTGTCTTTGTTTTTCTCAAAACGTAAAGCCAAATGTTCGACAGAGAGGCCCGAGTGGTCCTTAAAGGCCAAATGACGTATGCGCAGATTAACCTCGTCGGGTGTGAGTTTGTGTAGGCTCACATTGGCATCTATGTCTGATAAATGCAGATGGGCGGTCGAAAAACGACCGGGTGACGTAGGCTTGTAACGCAGGTCGTAACTGACAGCTGTGCGCCGGATGATGAGTGAGCCTAATGAGAGATTGAGTTTTGACGGACCTTGTTTCTCGCTCTTGAAGGCATCGAGCACGAATTGATAGTTGGGTGCACTTTGGGCCGTAGATTGGAAGAGCCGAATACGACCATCGAGCAAAGAGACCGTACGCAAGGCCACTTTGCCCTGTAAAAGCGGCGTATATTCAATCTTGCCGGAAACGAGACGTGCATTGAGCAGCGTGTCACCGCCCTGGTCAAACACGCACACGTCGTGGAGCGTGACTCGATTGAACAATCCCAGTTCGAGGCGGTCAATCTCCACCTTCGTCTTCAGTTTTTCAGACAATACGTCCTCAACCAGCCCTGCCAAATAGCGCTGGGCCGGCGTGAAGTTGGCTGCAATCAGGAGCAAAAGATAGAGCGTGATGACTATCGCCAACAAAGAACGGATGATGAGCCTTAAACGTTTGATGGGGAGAGAGGGAATTGGGTTATTCTTCA
>JAHAWW010000262.1 GCA_018383375.1 Prevotellamassilia sp.
AGACAGGTTTTTGCTCCCATTCGGGCTGCAGCGGCTGCAGCTTCGCAGCCGGCGTGACCACCGCCTATCACTATGACATCGTAAGAGAAATCTGCTTTTATCATTTCGTTTAGTTTGTTCTTTGATATTGTTGAAACGATACAAAATTACGACTTTTATGCCATCTGTCAATAAGTGCCGATGTAGGCGCAATGTTTTTGGCGCTTTCATCGGCACTTTTTCAAGGACTGACTGTCTGTTTTTCTGAACAGCCAAGACTATCTGAGGAGTTTATAGAGACCACCGCTCACCTGTTTGACAATGCCGTCCATCTCCATGTCAAACAGTGCGGCCGAGATAGATTGAATGGGAATTTGTAGTACAGCGCTCAGTTGGTTCATACTCATACTCTCTGTTTTTTTCAAGCAATTGTACACCTCGCCTTGTGTGCCGTCAAGTTCCAGAAACAAATCCTGCTGAACGGGTTGCTTGCGTTTCTCGATTTCGTCGATCCATCCTTGTGCGTAGGCCAATTCTTCAGCACTGGTGATAAGTTTGGCTTTTTCGCTAACGATGAGTTGATTGCACCCCTCAGAATATTTGTCGCCCACTCGTCCGGGATAGGCATAGATATTGCGGCCATAGCTGCCGGCGATATTGGCCGTAATCAGGCTCCCGCCTTTTGCGGCACTCTCCACCACCAGCGTGGCAGCCGTCATCATGGCCACGATGCGGTTGCGTCGCACAAAGTTGCCTTTGTCCGGATTGGTGCCGGTGAGATATTCCGTCAACAATCCGCCTTGACCGGTCATAGCTGCGGCCGTGTTGCGGTGTATGGCGGGATAAATACGGTCTAAACCATGGGCCAAAATCCCGACCGTGTGCAAACCATTTTGCAAACAAGCCCTGTGTGCGTGGATATCTACGCCGTATGCGAGGCCGCTAACTATCAGACTATCAGGTAATATGCGGCCTATTTCGGCGCAAAACTTTTGACATATCTCTATGCCGTATTCAGTGATGTGACGTGTGCCTACAACGGCCAAAGAGTGTCTGACGTTAAGCGAAGCGTTACCTTTATAGAAAAGAGCCACCGGCGCATCGTGTGCATCGAGTAAGAGTTGTGGATAGTCCGTGTCGATTGGCGTCAACACCTGAATGGCATTTTTCTCACAAAAGACCAATTCTTGTTCGGTGCGTTTCAGGGCCTCGTCCCAGTCGTGCTCTGAGCTTTTGATGAAAGCATTGAAATCCCGTCGTTGCTCATAAACCGCCCGTGCTGTTCCGAGTTGTTTGTACAGCTGGTAGGCACCGGTGGCACCGACGCCTTTGAGGCAACTCAGCGCGATGGCAAATTGTTTTTCTTCCATTGTCGGTTTGTTCAGAAGAAGTCGGCAAAGGTTCTGTTTAATTCTTCGCAATCTGACAGACGGCCATTAACCAAGCATACCGTTTCGATGACCGATTTAAGCGCCAACTTCTCGTCGGGCAGGCGGTATATGTCTTGGATGAAGACATATTTTATGCCTTCTTTTTTCACTGTGAGGCGTGAGGCAAACTCGTCGCCGCTTTTCAG
>JAHAWW010000263.1 GCA_018383375.1 Prevotellamassilia sp.
ATGAAAACCATCGTGGCCACCTGCGACCGTCTCGAAGCCACTTTGAGGCAAATCATCAGCGAGGAAAACGCCCCTGCCGCGCATTCCCTCTCAGCCGAACTCGAGCCCGAGGTGGTGAGGGTGAAGAAAGCCGACAAGTTCAAGCATTGGCTCAAATGGCTTGCGCTGATAGTCTTGGCTTTTGCAGCAGGTTGGTATGCCTACCGCTATTTCAAGCGTCAAGCGCGCCGTCAGCCGGCACCAGTCGAACAATCTGTTCCGACGCCTAAGCCCACCGAGGTCTCTGCGCCCCAACCCACCGGCCATTTGGCCACCGAGCGTAAGTCAGACGAACCCTCCGAGGGATTGCGCCGCATGCAGCAACTTTCTGCCCCAGAGCGCACGGCGTCTCCTTTCAGATAGCCACCAGCAGGGCTTCATCATCCGTCACACCCAAGCACTCATTATATATATAATATGGAAAACAACCCTCTTGCCACTATTGAACAAGCGATTGAGGATTTCAAGCAAGGCCGTTTCGTCATCGTCGTCGATGACGAAGACCGCGAAAACGAAGGCGACCTCATTCTTGCCGCCGAACTTGTCACACCCGAAAAGGTGAACTATATGTTGCGCCATGGTCGCGGCGTGCTCTGTGCGCCCATCACCAACGAGCGTTGCCGTCAACTCGAACTCGACCACCAAGTGCAGACCAACACCAGTATGCTCGGCACGCCTTTCACCGTGACTGTCGACAAACTCGAAGGCTGCACCACCGGCGTGTCTTGTCACGACCGTGCGGCCACCATCCAAGCTCTGGCCGACCCCGAGAGCCGTCCCGAAACCTTTGGCCGACCCGGCCACATCAACCCCCTCTATGCCCAAGACCGCGGCGTCTTGGCCCGTGCCGGCCACACCGAGGCTGCAGTCGACTTGGCCCGTCTTGCCGGTATGCAGCCAGCCGCCTGTCTCATTGAGATACTCAATGAAGACGGCACCATGGCCCGTCTGCCACAACTCAAGGATTTTGCTGCGCGCGAGGGCCTTCACATCATCTCCATAAAAGACCTCATCGCCTATCGGCTCAAAAACGAATGTCTCGTAGAGAAAGGCGAAGAAGTCGAAATGCCCACAGCCTTCGGTCACTTCCACCTCATTCCCTTCCGCCAGAAGAGCAATATGCTCGAGCACGTAGCCCTTATCAAAGGCACTTGGCGCGAAGACGAACCCGTGTTGGTGCGCGTACATTCCTCTTGCGTCACCGGCGACATCTTTGGCAGCGAGCGTTGCGATTGTGGCGAACAACTCCACAAGGCGATGCAGATGATTGAAGCCGAAGGGCGTGGCGTCGTGCTCTATCTCAATCAAGAGGGTCGCGGCATTGGGCTCATGGCCAAAATCGCTGCCTACAAACTCCAAGAGCAAGGCTACGACACCGTCGACGCCAACGTCCATTTGGGCTACGACCCCGATGAACGCGACTATGGCGTAGGAGCTCAAATTCTCAACCTGCTCGGCGTGAAAAAGATGCGCCTCATCACCAACAACCCCGTCAAGCGTGTGGGCCTTGAGGCCTATGGTCTTGAAATAGTTGAGAACGTTCCCATCGAAATCACGCCCAATCCCTACAACGAGCGCTATCTTCGCACCAAGAAAGAGCGCATGGGCCACACCTTGCATTTCAATAAATAATCTTGCAAAAGTTGCCGGCCATTGCAGCAAACCATTTTGGCACGCCATTTGCATTGTTTATTGACAGAGATAAAAACAAAAACTTAGTAACAACAAATCACGAAAGATTATGCAAAACGAAAACGCCTACAATCCCTATGCCTCGCCCAGTCGCGAAGCCGCTTTTCCGCGCTTGATGCAGAAAACCTATTTATGGATGATGTTCGGCCTCATCATGACGGCCCTCACCGCCACCTATGTGGCCAGCAATGCCGCTTTGATGCAAACCATCTTCACCGGCTCCACGTTCCTCATCCTCGTCATTGCCGAGCTTGCCCTTGTGTTCTTTCTCTCGGCACGCATTATGACGATGTCATTCCCCGTGGCCGGCATTCTCTTTGCCGCCTATTCCATTCTTAATGGCGCGACACTTTCGGTCATCCTTTTAGCCTACGAGCCCGGTGTCATTGCCACCACCTTCTTCGTCACGGCCGGTATGTTCGGGGCTATGTCGCTCATTGGCTTCTTCACCGCTCGCGACCTCTCCGGCATTGGCCGTTTCCTCATCATGGCTTTGGTGGGCATCATCATCGCCTCGGTGGTCAACATCTTCTTGCACAGCGAGGGCCTTTATTGGGCCGTGTCTTATCTCGGTGTGTTGGTATTTGCCGGCCTCACAGCCTACGACACGCAAAAAATCAAGCAAATGCTTATGGTTTATGGAGGCGAAGTCAACGACAACACCCAAAAACTTGCCCTGCTTGGCAGCCTCACCCTCTATCTCGACTTCATCAACCTTTTCCTCTTCTTGTTGCGCATCTTTGGTGGAAGCCGAGACTAATCACTAATATTTTTTCTTGAAAACCCATTATCCTACAAAAACAGCCAGACCTATGAACGAATTATCCCGTCGCCTTGGCCGCCTTTCGCCGTCGGCCACTCTCGTGATGTCGCAGAAGAGCGCCGAGCTTAAGGCCCGTGGCGTCGACGTCATTAACCTCAGTGTCGGCGAGCCCGACTTCAACACTCCCGACCACATCAAGGCAGCGGCCATCAAGGCCGTCGAAGACAATTGGTCGCGCTATTCACCCGTGGCCGGTTATCCGGCTTTGCGCGAAGCCATTTGTGCCAAGCTCAAAAACGAAAACGGTCTCGACTTCACTCCGTCACAGATATCCGTTTCAAACGGTGCCAAGCAGTCGGTGTGCAACGTCGTTATGGCCCTCGTCAATCCCGGCGACGAAGTGATTATTCCGGCCCCCTATTGGGTGAGCTATCCCGAGATGGTGAAACTTGCCGGTGGCGAACCCGTCATTGTGCCTGCCGGCATTGAGCAAGATTTCAAAATCACGCCCGAGCAACTTGAGGCCGCCATCACGCCCCGCACGCGTGCACTCATCCTCTGCTCGCCGAGCAACCCCACCGGTTCGGTCTATTCCAAAGAAGAGTTGGCCGGTTTGGCCCGTGTGCTCGAAGCTCACGAAGACGTGTTTGTGATTGCCGACGAAATCTATGAGCACATCAACTATGTGGGACGTCATGAGAGCATTGCGCAATTTGCCCCCATCCGCGAGCGTGTTGTCATCATCAACGGCGTGAGCAAGGCCTACGCCATGACCGGTTGGCGCATTGGCTTCATAGCAGCTGCCGAGTGGATAGTCAAGGGATGCAACAAGCTTCAGGGTCAATACACGAGTGGTCCCTGTTCGGTGTCGCAAAAAGCCGCCGAAGCCGCCTATGTGGGCAGCCAAGCCTGTGTCGAAGAGATGCGCCAAGCCTTTGAGCGTCGTCGCGACCTCATTGTGCGTTTGGCCGGTGCGATACCCGGGCTTGAGGTCAACAATCCTCAGGGCGCGTTCTATCTTTTCCCCAAGTGCAGCGCCTATTTTGGCAAACGCTATGGCGACCGTGTCATCCACGACTCGATGGACCTTGCCCTCTATCTGCTTGAGGAGGGCCATGTGGCCACCGTTGGCGGAGCCGCTTTTGGTTCGCCCGAATGCTTCCGTATGAGCTACGCCACAAGCGACGAAAACATCGTTGAGGCCATGCGCCGCATTGCCGAAGCTTTGGCTAAGCTGGAAGACTGACCCTGGCGGCCTGCGCGGTTGTGTGTGAAGGGGAGGAAAGTAAAGAAAGCCTCACCCAGCCACTACCCGTTGCCCGGCTGTCAGAATGCCGATTTTTATCGAGAGAAATGAAACTTCACCTTAGAGGTGAGAAATAAAGGCAAGAAAGAGACCGTTATTAGGTCTCTTTCTTGCCTTTATTTCGTGCCGGAGTGTGTCTTTTGCGTTGCTCAAGCCGCCTCACAAGTTTGCCTCACAGGCTGGCATATTCCAGTTTCTGTATTCGTCGACTCCCTCTCGGGCGACATATTCTCGGCTGTGGCTTTCTCCCTCAAAAACCAATTGCCCCGAGCGATAGACTTTCAGTTTCAAAAAAGGTACGGGTTGCCATGGCCCTTCGTCGAGGGGCTGTGTGGCAAATTCGGCTGTTGCCGTGGCCGGTGCCCAAAGTTTATTTTACGGGCATAAGAAATTCGCCCAGCGTCTGCGTGTAGAGGTTGCCGTAGAGGTCGGCGTTGTAGACGGTGACATGTGAGCCCACGGTGTTGATGAACAGGCGGTAGTAAAGGTCGCGCATGCTGATGTTGGGATTGTCGTAGACGGCTGTTTGGAGCGTTGACGTGAAGCGGTTTGACATCCACGTGCCGAGCGTGCGGCTATAGTTGTCGGCCTTTGAGGTTTCGTCGGCGGCAGCGGCTGTGATGCAGAGTATGCCCGGGATGCCTTCGGCCTCACAGGCTACACTGCCCGAATAGCAGGTCTCGAAAAGGCAGAGCAGTTTGCGGTAGCCACGGGCGGCATGGAGGTCTTCGAAACATTGGCGTGCCATGCCCGTGCGCCAGCCGTCGTGGGTGTCGAGCCATCGCAGCTGATAGGGGCTGCCATGGCCGCTCCAGAAGAGCAGCACGTTGGTGGTGGAGTCTGCCTCGACGACTCTCGGCAAACGCTCGGACGACCGCCCGCAAAGTATGTCGGAGATGTCGGACGAGGAAATTTGTGAAGGCCGATAGTCGATATGAAGGCCTTCATATACATTGGGGCCGTCTGTCTCCACGCGTACCACGCCGGGTTCTGGATTTCGGTCGTTGCGGGCTATGTCGTCTTCGGCCACGACAATGATGTCTTCGGCTGCATAGCCTTCAGAGCGCAGTATGCGGTACATATTGTAGACGTCGGCCTGATGACGGTAGTTTTCCCATCCCGATGAGGCGGCCACGAGCAGAGCCTTCTGGCGGCGAAGCGGCGGATAGGGGCGGTCGGCGGTGTGGTTGAAGTCTTGCATGTGCTCAGCCTTCCACGCCCACCCGGCCAGTGTAGGGTCAGAGCGTTTGCTGCCGTCGCTGGTGTGGTGGTCGAGGGTGATGTAGCGCGACTGGTAGACGAGGAAATGGCGGTAGACGGTGGTGAGCACGTTGGTGTAGACTTTTGAGTCGAAGTCGAGTGTGCCCGAAGCGCCGCGTATGTCGGGGCGGGCACCGGCGGCGAGCATCTGGACGTAGACGCTGAGCCCATCGGCTGTCCATCCGCCCGGTATGGCGTCGCGGCCGTCTACGAGGCTGATGAGGCAGGCGTTGAGGTCGTCGGCGGGATTTTGCAGCCCTATGAAGCCGGCCAGGCCAATCATCATGGCGGCGTCGTAGACTTGGGCTTCTCCCAGTGTCGTGGCACGACCGAACCGCACCTCATAGGCCACGTCAAATCCGCTCTCGGGGTCGGAACCGAAACATATGCCCTCCACGCCCTCGGCCTTGCTGCCGAGAAGGTCGAGCACGTCGGCTCCATAGGCTGTGTCTGAAAACAACAGTCGTGGCACGCTCACCCCCTCGGCTGTGCGGGCCGTGTGACTGTCGATTATGGGCTCGATTTCTTCAATCTCAGAGGGGATGCAGATGACGCATTCGGCCCCCGACGCTATGGCGGCGTCGGCCTGTGACGAGAGTGTGGCGGGAGTGAAAGTGAAGATGCCACCGACGTTCATGCCGAGCTCTTTGGCCTGAAAGCCAAACCAGTCGATGAAGGTCTTGCCGTAGGCGTCGTCGGCGCGGGCAATGAGCGCCACAGTCCGTGCGCCATACATGGCAGCCTTGCTCAGCAGGACTTCACACTGGGTGATGTCGGTCTCGGTCATGGCCCACAGATGCCCTGAAGAGGTGTAGGCACGTACCGGCTCTTCGGCCGTGGCGAGTGAAAAGAAAGGTTTTTTCTTGCAAATTTCCGGCGCCAGCTGCAAGGTAGACGAGGTGTAGAGTCCGCCAATGACGGCCACCACGTCGTCGCGCCGTGCCAGACTTCTTGCCAGACGGCCGAGGGTGTCACAGCCTTCGTCGTAGAACTCAAAATTGAGATTGATGCCCTCGCTTTGAGACGAAAAAGCCTTGCGCAGGTTTTCGTTGCAGAGACTGAGGGTGGATTTCCAGTGCGCGTCGAGTCCGCCCTTCATGGGCAGCACCACGGCGACGGTCTGTGTGTGCATAACCGGCGTGGTCAAGGCGACGTGGGCTTCGTCGCTGCAACTGCCCAGCCCGATGGTTGTCAGCGCACTTATGAGCCACAGCCGGACGATGCCGCCACGGCTTTTGTGAAGCGAGTGAGGTCTATGGTTTGCAGACATATTTGTTTTCTTCGTTGACGGCTTCTTGCCGGATGTTGTTCACGAACTCTTCGAGGCGGTCGGCATAGGCCGGAGCCACCTGCCAGTCCACGTAGCCGCTCTCGAGGCCGAGCAGCCGGACCTGGGGCATTTCGCTGCCGTCGGCCCATAGGGTGAGATAGTCTTCGACGACGAGGTCGATGCGTTTGACCATATTGCCGATGATTTGTGACGACTGCGTGTATTGGTTCCATCCGCGTCCGATGGTCCACACGCCGTCAGGCTTTTCACGGAGATAGCGGTAGACACCGAGGTTTGAAGCTCCGGCCACGCCAAAAATGAAGTCGTAGGTCCGGGCATAGTCATACATACGCTGATAGGCCGTCTCGGGCATGGAGAAACCGCTCCAGTCGGCGGCCATACAGGCCGTGTCGGTGGGGGCACCATATCCGTCGAAAAAGCCCTGTGCGGCAGTCTGGGTGGGCTGGTCGTGAGAATGGGCCAGAAGGCAAAGCGGACGGGTCAGTTGCATTTCTTTCACCGACCGGCCGCAGAGCCAGGCGGCGCCATAGAGTGACATACTGAACGAGGTGAGGGGCAAGCGCTCGGGATTGTCGCTCTCGAATAGCAGAAAGTCGGGGCGCCAGGTGGCCGTGGAGTCTGCCGGCCGGAGGCCGTAAAGGGTCGCGGCCTGTTGCTCATATTCCGACCCGGCCAACACGCACAGCAAAGTCTCGCCCTTGTGGCGCTCAATCCAACTGTTCATCAGCCGGGTGCCCTCTTCGGCCGTGGCGGGTGAGAAACATTGCAGCCACACGTCGGGATGGGAGAGTGTGAAGTTTTGCAGGCCGCGCCATATCATGTCGTTATAGCCGTCGTCGCCCAGTCCTCCCGACGAGAAGAGCACACAGATTTTGCGCCGGTCTGAAACGGCAATGGTATCGCCATCGTCCGAGTCGCACGACGGCAATACCATCAAAAGAGTCAGCCCGACGGCCACGCTCATCAGGGCGTGGCGCCATGACCGGATGAATCTCATATTTCGTAGCTGATTTCGTAGTCCCACAACTCCTTCTTCCAGAACGAGAACTTCTTGCTCCAGCTTCCGATGGTCCATTTCCAGATTTTGATTTTCGCGCCGATTTCGCCGCCGAGGTCAATCGAACCGTCGGTGGAGAGAGATAGCGTCGTTTTGTCGTCTTTGACGGTGGCCTCCGCCGTGACGTTGGCTTTGATATACGGACCCATGGAGAGTTCGGGGCCGGCGCAGCCGTAGAGCATCACGTTGGAGTAGAGGAAGATGCCCGACGTGAGTGTGCCCTTGAGGGCGGTCTCAATCTTGTCGAGGCCGGCCGAAGAGGTGACGCTCGAAGAGTTGATGGACGACCAGCCGCCGCTGTACCGCACGCCTTCCTTGTAGTCGGCACGCACAGAGGCTTTGGCCGAGATGGTGCCTTGGGCAGAGAATTCTGCCACGTTGGACCACTTGATGCCTGAGTTCATACGCACAGCCACGGGAATGGGACCGGCCCAGAACACGGCCGTGTAGGAGGGGAATTTGGCTATCTCAATGTCTTTTTTGAGTTTATTCGAGCTCTTCACCTGCACACCGGCCGTCAGGCCCGTCTCTACGAAACCACTCACCGAACATTCAAAATTCTTCAGCTTGAACCATCTCACCTTGGCCGCAATATTCAGGCTCGACTCTGCATTGAAGAAGAAGTTTTTGATGAAAAACTTGCTGTTGTCGCCTAAGGGAATGTTGACGTTGAAGTTGTTGAGATGGATGTTGAGGAACTTGAACGAGGCGTTGTCGGCCATGAGTTCTTCGGCCGTATACACCATATTCTGGCCGCTTGAGCGGCTTGTGGTGGTGTCTTCGACAATGATCACTGCGGGGTGGAGCACACTGTCGGCATCCATATAGCGGTTGTAGTTCACGCCCTCCACGGCATTGGTCGCCCTGCTGCGTCGACGCGGCGCCTGGGCTGCGTTGTCCACGTAGAGTTCGGTGTCCATCTTGATGTCGAGGTTATTCCACATGTCGCCCATGTCGCCGGGCTCGGTGGTGAGTATGAGCTTCGAACCGTTGTCTGTCACGCCCGTGATGATACGGATGAAGGGCTCCGTGTCCATCGTGCGCCAGATGCAGACGGCCTTACCGGCCTCCACGGCAATCTCTTGGCTCTCGACGAAGGCACGGCTCACAGAAATGACGGTGGTGTCGGCCGACATGATTTCCACGTCTTCGGGCGTGAGGAACTTGTCGTAGCTGAACACGATGCCGATGGTGTCTTCGCTGGCTGCGTCGGGCTCGCCGCCGCCGGGCAGGGCTTCGCCGTCGTCGCTACAAGCCGTGAATCCGAAACAGGCAACAATAAAAGCCATCGCCCACAAGAAAAAGTGTTTTCCTTTCATGTTGGAATAGGGATTTGTAATAATCTGACACGCTCCCCGGCAGATTGGATAAGTAATGCAGATAAGGTATTTGACTGATGATACATAAAAAGCGTGGGATTGTGTCACTCGCCCCACGTTTGGCGGTCAAGTGC
>JAHAWW010000269.1 GCA_018383375.1 Prevotellamassilia sp.
GAAGCCCCCAATAGCCCCTCAAAATTAAACGTTTGTGAAATTACGCCGCTGTTTTTTTGGGCATAAAAAAAGCTTGGCGTAACTTTGCAAAACTTTAGGGACGACTCCTAAAGTGTTTCATCAATAATCAAAACAACAAACACTAAGATAAATGTCAGGTACAAAGAAAATTAAGACGGCACTCGTATCCGTTTTCCACAAAGACGGACTCGACAGCATCCTTGCCAAACTCCACGCCGAAGGCGTCACGCTGCTCTCCACCGGCGGCACCCAGCAATTTATTGAGTCGCTCGGCATCCCCTGCCAGAAGGTTGAAGACCTCACCACTTATCCTTCCATTCTCGGCGGACGTGTCAAGACACTCCACCCCAAAGTGTTCGGCGGTATACTTGGCCGACGCGATTTGGAGAGCGACCGCGAGCAAATGCAGCAGTATGACATCCCTGAGATAGACCTTGTCATCGTCGATCTCTATCCTTTTGAACAAACCGTGGCCGGCGGTGCGGCCGAAGCCGACATTATCGAGAAAATCGACATAGGCGGCATTTCGCTCATCCGTGCAGGTGCCAAGAACTTTGAAGACGTGGTCATTGTGCCCTCAAAGGCCGAATATGCCGACCTTCAAGCTATTCTCGACGCCCATGGCGCCGCCTCAGAGCGCGAAGAGCGCAAGGCTCTCGCAGCCAAGGCCTTCGGTGTCAGCAGCCACTACGACACCGCCATTGCTGCTTGGTTTAACGGCAAATAATCACACACAATCTCCACACATTACAATATGGGATTTAAGAATATTTTTTCGCGTCTGTTCTCGTTTAATCAAGAACTGGCCATCGACCTCGGCACGGCCAACACCATTATCATCAGTGGCGATGAGATTATGGTGAACGAGCCTTCCGTGGTGGCCATCGACCGTATGGGCGATAATATGATTGCTGTCGGCGAAAAGGCCAAGTTGATGTATGAAAAGACCAACGACAAGATACGTGTCATCCGCCCGCTGCGCGACGGTGTGATTGCCGACCTTAACGCTTGTGAGCAAATGATGCGCGGCCTCATCAAAATGGTGCACACCGGTCGCCGCCTTTTTACGCCCTCGCTCCGTATGGTCATCGGTGTGCCTTCGGGCTCAACCGAAGTCGAACTTCGCGCTGTGCGCGACTCTGCCGAGCATGCCGGTGGACGCGACATCTATTTGCTCTATGAACCAATGGCAGCAGCCATCGGTGTGGGCATAGATGTCAATGCGCCTGAGGGTAATATGGTGGTAGACATCGGCGGCGGCACGACCGAGATTGCCGTGATTTCGCTGGGTGGCATTGTGTCTAACAACTCTATCAAAATGGCCGGTGATGATTTCACTGCCGACATTCAAGATTATATGAGCCGGCAGCACAACGTCAAAGTCAGTGAGCGTATGGCCGAGCGCATCAAGATTCACGTTGGCGCTGCTCTGACCGACTTGGGCGAAGATGCCCCCGAAGATTATGTGGTGCATGGACCAAACCGCATTACAGCTATGCCGATGGAGGTGCCTGTTTGTTATCAAGAAATTGCCCACTGCCTCGAAAAATCGGTGGCTCGCATTGAGAATGCCATTATCTCTGCCCTCGAGCAGACGCCTCCCGAACTGTATGCCGACATCGTGAAAAACGGCATTTGGCTCACTGGTGGAGGTGCGCTTTTGCGTGGCCTCGACAAACGTTTAACCGACAAAATCAACATCCCCGTACACGTGGCCGACGACCCTCTGCTCTGCGTGGCCAGAGGTACGGGCATAGCGCTCAAGAACGTAGAGAAGTTCACCTTCTTGATGCGATAATTCCGCTCAGACTCTTCACGACCGTGGCGTAGCCGGAGGCTCCGGCCGCGCCACGGTTGCCAACTTGGGACGTTCGGCCTCGTTAGTTTTCTCTTTTTCCCTTTTCTCAGCCGGTGTATTATCTCTTAGAGTTTTTCAGAAAATACCACTACCTCTTGCTCTTTGTGGTGCTTGAGGTGGTGAGTTTTGTGTTGCTCTGCCGCTTCAACAGCTATCAGGGCAGCGTGACACTGTCGGCAGCCAATAGTACGGCAGCCGCCATTGGCGGACTCTATGACGACGCCAAGGCCTATTTTCAATTGGGCGAAATCAACGCCGATCTCACACAACGCAATCTGCAATTGCAGATACAAAACGAGCAGTTGCGTGAACGTCTGCGTCAGCTTGGAGCCGACTCGAGCTATACGACGCGTGGGGTGGCTCAGGCGCTTGAGAGCTACTCCCTGATACCGGCCTCGGTCGTGTCAAACTCTGTGACGATGCGTCGTGGCGGCTATCTCGTCATCGATAAAGGCGCGGCCGATGGTGTTCGCCCTGAGATGGGCGTCGTGGGTGGCGGCGGCGTGGTCGGCATTGTCTATTTGGTTGGAAACCATCACGCTTTGATTATTCCCTTGACCAATTCCAAGTCGAATGTGAGCTGTCGTGTACGCGGCAAGGACTATTTCGGCTACCTCTCTTGGCAAGGCGGCAACCTGCTCCACGCCACCCTTCAAGACATTCCCCGCTATGCGGGCATCAAGCCCGGCGGTGTGGTTGAGACCAGCGGTTACTCGTCGGTTTTTCCACCGGGCATCTTTGTGGGTCGCATCAAGGCCGTCAACAATTCGGCCGACGGACAGTCTTATGCCCTCGACATCCATCTCGGCACAGACTTTGCCCGCATTCGCGATGTGGCCGTGGTGGCTACGCCTTATAAGGCCGAAATCGACTCGCTCTATCACCACGCCCAAGAGGCCGAGGCCCAAATGAGCAGGCATTAATCCCAATTCACGCTATGCTGCAGACCATATTTTCGAGAATAGGTTGGGGAGCCGCCTTGTTGCTCCTGCAAGTGCTGGTGTTTAACCACATTCACCTTGGAGGTTACGCCACGCCGATGCCCTATGTCTATCTCCTTATGATATTGCCCGGCAGTACGCCGCGATGGTTATACATCGTGACGGGCTTTGCTTTTGGTCTGACGCTCGACATTTTCACCTCCACTCCCGGTCTCACCGCGTCGGCCCTCTGTCTTTGCGGCCTTTTTGTTCCTCTTTTGCTCTCTCTCTTTTCGCCGGCCGAGACCGACGGTGAGGCTCCTGAGCCTTCAGCTCGTGCCATGAAGTGGGGTCCATTCAGCCGTTACGCCCTTTTTGTCATTCTTTTGCATTGCTCGGCTTTTTTTGTCGTTGAAGCTTTCACTTTTTCGCTTTGGCCCGACCTGCTTCTACAGATTGCGTCAAGCAGTGTGCTGACGCTGGTGTTTGTTTTGTGTTTCGAAGGCCTTCGCAGCAGCCGTTAGTCCACGCTTTTGTATTCTTCACTCCCCCATGTCAGGCGAACCAAATTTCAGCAACCGGAAATATGTCATAGGCGGCATTGCCGTCGTGGTAGTCGTGCTTTATATGGTGCGGCTTTTTTCGCTTCAGCTGATGAGTGACGACTACAAAAAAAACGCTGACTCCAATGCCTTTCGCAAGGACATACAGTTTCCGGCTCGGGGACTGATTTACGACCGTCGCGGCAAGTTGCTCGTCTACAACGAGGCCTCCTATAATATCATGGTGACCATGAACGAGCAAAAAGGCATAGACACGCTGGAGTTTTGTCGCACCATTGGCATCACGCCTGAGTTTTATGAGCAACGCATGGCCGAAATCAAGTCCAAGCATGGTTATTCGCGCTACACGCCTCAACCTTTTCTCACACAAATCACGGCTCAAGAGTTTGCCGTCATCAACGAGCGCCTTTATCAGTTTAAGGGTTTCTCTGCCGAGCGCCGCACGGTGCGGCATTACGCCACCGGTCTCGGTGCTCACATTTTGGGCGACGTGGGTGAGGTGAGCGAGCAAGACATTGCCGAAGACAATTACTACAGCCGGGGCGACTACATTGGCAAACTGGGCATTGAGCGTGCCTATGAAGACGTGTTGCGTGGCGAGAAGGGCATGCACATTCTGCTTCGCGATGTCCACGGCCGCACTCAGGGGCGCTATCAAGAGGGCCGTTACGACAAAGCTGCAGTGCCGGGCCGCGACCTCACGCTGAGCGTCGACTTAGAGCTTCAAGCTTTGGCCGAGCGGCTACTTGAGGGCAAACTTGGCGCCATAGTTGCCATCGAGCCTTCCACAGGCGAGGTGCTCTGTATGGCCTCTTCGCCCACCTACGACCCACGCCAAATGGTGGGTCGCGACCGCGGCAAAAACCACAAGGCTTTGGCTGCCGACCCGATGAAGCCTTTGCTCAATCGTGCCATTATGGGCACCTATCCGCCGGGGTCTACGTTTAAAATCACCCAGGCTCTTTTGGGCCTTCAAGAGGGCAGCATCACGCCCGACATAGCTTTCCCCTGTAGCCACGGTTTTAATTATAAAGGGCTTCACCTCGGCTGTCACGGCCACAGTTCGCCCATTCCGTTGGTACCGGCCATAGGCACGTCGTGTAATGCCTACTTTTGCTGGAACCTCTACCGCCTGTTGGGCAACAAGGGCAAGTATGGCTCTACGCAGGCCGCCATGACCTGCTGGAAAAACCATCTTGTGGCTATGGGTTTCGGTTATAAGCTCGGCATTGACCTGCCGGGTGAGCGCCGTGGCATGATACCCAATGCCGACTATTACGACGAGCACTACAAGGGCAGTTGGAACGCGCTCACTGTCATTTCCATCTCCATTGGTCAGGGTGAGGTCACGGCTACGCCCCTTCAGATTTGCAACCTTGCCGCCACGGTGGCCAACCGTGGCTATTATTATGTGCCTCATTTGGTCAAGAACATTCAGGGCAGCGTCATCGACACGCTCTACACCAAGCCCCACTACACCAAGGTTGACCGTCGTTGGTATGACTACGCCGTGGCCGGTATGCGCAAGGCCGTGGTGAGCGGTACGTGCCATGCCGCCGCCATTCCGGGCTATGAGGTGTGTGGCAAAACGGGCACCGCTCAAAACCGTGGCCACGACCACTCTGCGTTTATGGGCTTTGCCCCGATGGACAAGCCGCGTATAGCGGTGGTGGCCTATATCGAGAACGGCGGTTTTGGTGCGGTCTATGGCGTACCCATTGGAGCGCTCATTATGGAGCAATATCTCAACGGCAAGCTTTCAGAGAGTTCCCAAGCCAAGGCCGAAAAGCTGCAACATCAACACATCAAATACGGCGACTATGTCAGGTAAGGTTCAGCAATACCCCATTTTTACAATCGACTGGGTGGTCGTTGTCATCTACATTCTCCTGCTCGTTTTTGGGTGGTTCAGCATCTGTGGTGCCACCCACGACATTGGCGACACCGACTTTTTCAGTTGGGACTCACGCACGGGCAAGCAGCTTGTGTGGATGGCTTGTGCCGGTTTGTTGGCTTTTGTCATATTGATGACCGACGACCGCTATTATTACAATCTTGCCGATGCCGTTTATTGGCTGATGATGATAGTCTTGGTGATTACGCCTTTCTTGGCCAAAGACATCAAGGGTTCGCGCTCTTGGATTAGTTTGGGAGCCGTCAGTCTTCAACCGGCCGAGCTGGCCAAGTGTGCCACGGCTCTTGCGATAGCCAAGTTCATGTCGAGTTATGGACGTACGTTGAGCGACATGCGTCATTTGATAAAAGCTGCCGGCCTCATTTTGTTGCCGATGGTGCTTATTGTGTTGCAGCGCGAGACGGGTTCTGCTCTGGTCTATTTGGCCTTTTTCCTGATGTTTTACCGTGAAGGCATGCCGGGCTCCATATTGTTCACGGCCACGGCAGCCATAGCCTATTTCGTCATTGGTGTGCGTTTTTCCACGATTACCTTGCCCCACAGCCATACCGCCGTGGGCGAGTTTGTGGTCTTGCTCATGATATGGCTCTTCACGGTCATCCTTTCGGCGGTCTATCTGCCCGGCACGTCCCACTGGCGGCGCTTGGCCGTTTGGGGCGGTGGCGCCACCGTGCTGGCCCTGCTTGTGTCACGCTTTGTGGTGCCTTTTGACGTGGCTTGGGTTCAGACGGCCGTCTGTGTGGGCATAGCGCTCTATCTGGGCTATCAGTCCATCGGCGAGCGCATAGGCCGTTACGTTTTCATTGCCGCCTTCGCCATCGGGTCTACGGCCTTCCTCTACACTGCCGACTACACGCTCAACCACGTGCTCGAACCCCATCAGCAGACACGCGTCAAAGTGCTTCTTGGCATGGAAGAAAACGTCACCGGCGCCGGATATAATGTCAACCAAAGCAAGATTGCCATCGGTTCGGGCGGTCTTGAGGGCAAGGGCTTTATGAACGGCACGCAGACCAAACTGAAGTATGTGCCCGAGCAAGACACCGACTTCATCTTCTGCACCGTGGGCGAGGAGCAAGGCTTCATTGGGTCGGCCGGTGTGTTACTGCTTTTTTTGACGCTCATATTGCGCTTGGTGCATCTGGCCGAGCGGCAAACGTCTAAGTTCGGCAGGGTCTATGGCTACTGCGTGCTCAGCATATTATTCTTCCATCTGCTCATCAATGTCGGCATGGTGATGGGCGTGATGCCCGTCATCGGCATTCCGCTGCCCTTCTTCAGCTACGGCGGTTCGTCGCTTTGGGGCTTCACCCTCTTACTTTTCATCTTCTTGCGCATTGATGCCGGCGACCGTCTGCGTGCCAAAAAGCGCTGACCGCCGTATCTTTCCATCTAAAACTCACACAACTTATGTCAAGAAAAAACGTTCCTTCCACACATACGCTCATCTATCTGGCCCTGCTGCTCGTGGCCTGTGGTGTCTTGTTTCTGCTCAAAGGCCTCACCGGCCCCACGGGTCAGCTTGAGGCTGCCAACGGCACGCAACCGGCAGTCAAAGCCGATGCGAAGGGACAAATGGCCGTGCCCGATACGTCGGTGGCGGCCGACGTTGACGCCTCCGTGCGCGACACGCTTCATCAGACCGCCCCGAGCCTCACCCCCGACCGCGACCAGCGCACAGCCGAAGAGGCCGGTGCCGAAGACGGCTATTGGGACGGCTACTACGACGGCAGTCAAGGCCGCGAGCAAAATGCTGAGAGCCAGTTGGCACCGCCCTACACCACCGCCGTGGCACGCGACACCTATGTCACCAACTATCGCGAGGGTTACCGACGCGGCTACGACGAGGGTTGCCACAGCCGCAAAACCCTTGCCGCCGACGGCCGGTGAGCCAGGCGCAGGCAGCCCTGTTTGTCTTTTTGCAGAATGCCAAAAAGCCTTATCTTTGAGGCAGGAAACAAGAGAGAGGTCGCCATCGGCCTCTCTCTTTTGTGTTTGAGGACGTTACGGGCATAAGGACAGGAGAAACTGTCCTTATGACAGGATTTTTTGTCCTTATGAAAAGACAGATTTTCCCCGACTTCGACGGTTTTTTTCGGCCATCCGGTCAGTCCGCCACGCCTCCAAAGGGCTTCGGCAGGCCATATAATGCTGATAATATGGCATTTATGTGCATTCAGCGCTATTTATGGCGAGAAATGTGTGCCATTGCCAACAAATGCCAATAAAGTTGTAAAATATCAAAAAGAGGCGGCGGTTTGTCATTGAAGACCCAGAAGAATGAACAAGGCAGATAGTGGCACGCGTACCCACCGTGTCAGACGGCGTGGGCCGTGTGAAAAATGTGGGGACAAAGCGGTGCCGATTGAAAAAAAATAGGCAAATTTGCCGATGTATCGTGACACAAATCAAAAACGCCTTAAACACCAATATGAAAAACATCGCCCGACTGGTCTTGGCTGCGGCTATGACTTTAACTTGTACGGTACCCTCGGAAGCTAAAATCACCGACCTGCTTCCCCGTCCCAAAAACATTCAGGCCACAGACGGCATGCCTTTTGCCCTTGGTCGCGAGGTGGCCCTCAACGACACCACCGACTGCAAAGCGCTCAAAGCCTTCCTCGCCGAGACCGGTTGCACGGTCAATAGTGCGGCCACGGCCACGATAGACGTGGCCATCGTCGCCACCATCGACGGTGCGTTCAATCACAATGTGCCCCAGTTCCCCGACGAGGCCTATGCCATCGAGGTGACCGCAGAGCGCATTGCCATCAAGGCACTGACCCCGCTGGGCGTGACACGCGCGGCACAGACGCTCTGCCAGCTGGCCGAGGGCTATGACGGCACACCCGCCATTGAGGCCCTGACCATGACAGACTGGCCCGCCTTCAAGGTGCGCGGCTTCATGCACGACGTGGGTCGCTCGTTCCTGCCCGTCGAAGAGCTCAAGACCGAGATTGACCGCCTGGCACGCTTCAAGGTCAACGTGTTCCATTGGCACCTGACCGAGAAACTCGCCTGGCGCTTTGAGGTGAACGCATATCCGCAGCTCACCGCCGATGCCAATATGACGCGCTATCCCGGCCAATACTATACGCAGGCCCAGTGTCGTGAAATCGAGGCCTACGCTGCCGAGCGCGGCATGACCGTCATCCCCGAAATCGACATGCCGGGCCACAGCGACGTCTTCACCAAAGCCATGGGCTTCACCATGCAGACCGACCAGGGCGTCGAGGCACTCAAGAATATACTCGACGAAGTAGTGGAGGTGTTCCCCAACGCCCCCTACATCCACATCGGTGGCGACGAGGTGACCATCACCTATACCGATTTTTTGAAGACAATGGCCAACTATGTGCGTTCGAAAGGCAAAAAAGTGGTGATGTGGAACCGTCTCGTGGCCGGACCGCCCACAGCCGAACAGTGTGACATGACCCAGATGTGGGCCACCTCGGGCAGAGTGGTCACCGGCCTACCCAACATCGACTGCCGCTATAACTATACCAACCACTTCGACGTCTATGCCGACGTGGTGGGCATCTATAAGAGCAACATCTATTATGCCCAGCAAGGCACCGACGACATTGCCGGCACCATCAGTGCCGCGTGGAACGACACCAAGACGCCCAGCGACACCGCCATTGTGGCCATGAACAACATCTACGCCAACATCCTCGCCTCGGCCGAGCGCGCCTGGTGTGGTGGCGGCAAGCAATATGTCGAAGTGGGTGGTACCACCCTGCCCCTAAGTGGCGACGAATATGAAGAGTTTGCCGACTGGGAGCGCCGTTTCCTCTTCCACAAAGCTCACTCGCTGGCCGACGTGCCCATCCCCTACGTGAAACAGACCAACGTGCGCTGGCGCATCACCGACGCCTTCCCCAACGGTGGAGACGCCACCAAGGTGTTCCCGCCCGAAACGTCAGAGGCCGAAGTGCTGCCCGACGTCTTCACCTACGAAGGCCAGCAATATGGTTGCCACACGGCTGCCGGCGCCGGTATCTACCTGCGTCACATCTGGCATCCCACGGTGCCCTCATTCTTCTCGGCTCCGGCCAACAACCAGACAGCCTATGCCTGGACCTACATCTACTCGCCCACAGCCCAAAAGGCCGGCGCACAGATTGAGTTCTACACCTACAGCCGCTCGGGCAGCGAGAAAGCCCCTTCGGCCGGCTGCTGGGACCGCCGCGGTTCGCGCATCTGGCTCAACGGCGCCGAAATCCCCGCACCAGTATGGGAGCAGCCCGATGCCACCATTCCCCAAGACAACGCCACTCTCGGTCTGAAGAACGAGAACCTCACCGCACGCCCCGTGACACAGGTGGAACTCAAAGCAGGTTGGAACAAAGTGTTCCTCAAACTGCCCCACGCCAACAAAGGCGGCACAGGGCGCGACAAGTGGCAGTTCACCTTCGTCTTGACCGACACCGCCGGCGTCAATGCGCTTGAGGGCATCCGCTATTCAGCCACCCAATGCATTGACGACGAGGCCGACAACACCGCCGCCCTGTGCGACAGTGTTGCAGCCGTGTTGCGTGCCAACTTCAACGACGCTCCGGGGTGGTATAACCCCGAGCAGGCAGAGGGACTTTATGCGCAAATCGAGCAAGTGCGCGCCACCCTCTCTCAAGCACTCGACGCCGCCGCCCGTGCAGCACAAAAAGACGCACTTCGCGAAGCCCTGGAGGCCCTTATGATTCAGGCACAGACAAGCGGCATCAACCAGCCCAAAGCCTCGACCGAAGAGAGCGAAGTGTGGTATGCCATGAGCACACCGCTGCGTGACGGCCGCTATCTCACGGGCCATGCCGACGGCGAGGCCGTCACCGGCGAAACCACCAAAGGCAAAACCGCCATGTGGAAGTTTCAAACCCGCCCCGACGGCACCTTCGACATCATTTCGTCAAAGGGGCTCTACATCTCGCCCGTAGCGTCTAACAACACAGCCCTAAGCCTCACGGCTTCCGTCCCCGGTGCCGGCTGGACCATCAGCGAGACCGACGCGCCGGGCTACGTCAAAGTGACTTCCGGCTCAGTGCAATTCAACCAAACAAAGTCGGCTCAACAAAGCTATCAACTCTACAACTGGGGCAGCGGCACCAACGTCAGCGACGCCGGCTGTAAGTTTCGCATGGAAGAGGTAGAGATGCCGCCCACGCCACTTATATCCTCGGCCTCGGGCGACACCATCTATTGGATGCAATTCTACACTCCCGGTCGCGAGAGCCGCTATCCCACCGCCGTGGCCAACGGTCAGCCCGTCATAGGCGAGACCACACCGACGGCTGCCTCAACGTGGGCATTTGTGCCGCGCTCCGACGGCAGTCTCGACATCAAAAACAGAGCCATTGACGGCTACATCGCCCCCAACACGACCAACAACACGGCCCTCATCTTCACCGCCGCCCAACCCTCGTCCGGATGGAGCGTTCAGGAGGTGGGCGAGACCGGCCAATATATTATTGTGAGCGGCACGGCACAATTCAACCAGACCAACTCGGGCAATAGCTATAAAGTGTTCAACTGGGGCGGCGGCACCAACACCACCGATAGCGGTTGCCTCTATGCCTTCAAAATCATCGAGACTATAGTCAACGGCATCGGCCAGACTACGCTGCAGCCCGCCGATGGCGACCTGGCCGCTTGGTATGACCTCTCGGGTCGCCGCGTCAGCCGTCCCGCCAAAGGCGTTTACCTCCAAGGCGGCCGCAAGGTAATTTTGCGCTGAACAATATGGATTTTGTAAAGTCGGCGTAACAAAATACCAAACTATATTGTAAATTTGCATCATCTAAAAACAACCTCATACATTCATTTAATAGCAATCTGCACGCCGCCGAAGCGGAGAGGACCGTTTGTCGCTTCCGGCCGCCAGGTGGCGCGATTTGATTGACACCACAAAACACTCTTTGTTATGGCAAACAAAAAATTCATTACCTGCGATGGCAACCAAGCCGCTGCTCATGTGGCTTATATGTTCTCGGAGGTCGCTGCCATCTATCCCATCACGCCGTCTTCACCGATGGCCGAACACGTAGACGAATGGGCAGCACAGGGACGCAAGAACCTTTTTGGTGACACAGTGAAAGTGCAGGAAATGCAGTCTGAAGGCGGTGCTGCCGGCGCCGTTCACGGTTCGCTCCAGGCCGGTGCATTGACCACCACCTTCACCGCCTCACAGGGTCTCTTGCTCATGATACCCAATATGTACAAGATTGCCGGCGAGTTGCTGCCCTGTGTGTTCCACGTGTCAGCCCGTACGTTGGCCACCCACTCCCTTTGCATCTTCGGCGACCATAGCGACGTTATGGCCTGCCGTCAGACTGGCTTTGCCATGCTCTGCGAAGGCTCTGTGCAGGAAGTGATGGACCTCTCAGCCGTTGCCCACCTGGCCGCTCTCGAAGGCCGCGTGCCCTTCATCAACTTCTTCGACGGTTTCCGCACCAGCCACGAATACCAGAAGATTGAAGAGATGGACATGGAAGACATCCGTCCGCTCGTACCGATGGACAAGGTGGCCGAGTTCCGCGCCCAGGCCTTGACCCCCGAGCATCCCGTGGCTCGCGGTATGGCCGAGAACCCCGAAACCTTCTTTGCCCACCGTGAGGTTTGCAATCCCTACTACGACGCCATCCCCGGCATCGTGGAGAAATATATGGCAGCCGTGTCGAAAATCACCGGCCGCGAATACAAACTCTTCAGCTACTACGGCGACGAACAGGCAGAGCGTGTCATCATCTGTATGGGTTCAGTGACCGAAGCTGCCCGCGAAGCCATCGACCATCTCAACGCCAAAGGCGAAAAAGTCGGTATGGTCAGCGTTCACCTCTATCGCCCCTTCTCTGTCAAGCATCTGCTTGAGACTGTTCCCGCCACGGCCAAGAAGATTGCCGTGCTCGACCGCACGAAAGAGCCGGGCGCCAATGGCGAACCGCTCTATCTCGACGTGAAGGATGCCTTCTATGGCAGCCAAAACTGTCCGCTCATCGTTGGCGGCCGCTACGGTCTCGGCTCTGCCGACACCACGCCGACAATGATTATCTCCGTATTCGACAACCTCGCCCTGCCCGAGCCCAAAAACCACTTCACTCTGGGCATCGTCGATGACGTCACCTTCCGCTCACTCCCGCTTGAGCAGGAAATGGCCCTTGGCGGCGAAGGCATCTTCGAGGCCAAATTCTACGGACTCGGTGCAGACGGTACGGTGGGTGCCAACAAGAACTCCGTGAAGATTATCGGCGACAACACCGACAAGTATTGCCAGGCCTACTTCTCTTACGACTCCAAAAAGTCGGGCGGTTTCACCTGCTCACACCTGCGCTTCGGCGACACCCCCATCCGCTCTACCTATCAGATTAAGACCCCCAACTTCGTGGCTTGCCACGTACAGGCTTATCTGCATATGTATGACGTGTTGCGCGGCTTGCGCGATGGCGGTACCTTCCTGCTCAACACCATCTGGGATGGCGAAGAACTCGCAGCCAACCTGCCCAACAACGCCAAGCGTTATTTTGCCGAACACAACATCACCGTCTACTACATCAACGCCACCAAGATAGCCCAGGAAATCGGTCTTGGCAACCGCACCAACACCATCCTGCAGTCGGCATTCTTCCGCATCACCGAGGTCATCCCCGTCGACCTGGCCGTTGAGCAGATGAAGAAATTCATTGTCAAGAGCTACGGCAAGAAGGGTCAAGACGTGGTAGACAAGAACTACCAGGCCGTAGACCGCGGCGGCGAATACAAGCAACTCACCATAGACCCCACTTGGGCCAACCTGCCCGAGGACGAGAAGATTGTCCGTGACGAGCCCGCCTACATTTCCGACCTCGTCCGCCCCATCAATGCCCAAAACGGCGACCTGCTCCCCGTGAGCGCCTTCAAGGTGAGCGAAGACGGTACCTGGGCACAAGGCACAGCCGCCTACGAGAAGCGAGGTGTGGCCGCCTTTGTGCCGGTTTGGAAAGCCGACAACTGTATCCAGTGTAACAAGTGCGCCTTTGTTTGCCCCCACGCCGCCATCCGTCCGTTTGTGATGACCGACGAAGAAGCCAAAGACTTTGCAGGCCGTTCGCTCGAAATGAAAGCCCCTGCAGCTATGAAGGGTATGCACTTCGTTCAGCAGGTCGACGTGCTCGACTGTCTGGGCTGCGGCAACTGTGCCGACGTCTGCCCCGGTATGCGTGGCAACAAAGCCCTTGAGATGGTTCCCCTCGACGGTCAGATGGCCGAAGCCGAGAATTGGGACTACTGCGTGAAAAACGTCACCAGCAAGCAACATCTTGTAGACATCAAGCTCAACCCCAAGAATTCACAGTTTGCCACACCTCTCTTTGAGTTCTCCGGCGCCTGCTCGGGTTGCGGCGAAACACCTTACGTCAAGCTCGTCAGCCAGCTCTTTGGCGACCGTCAGATGATTGCCAACGCCACCGGCTGCTCGTCAATCTATTCTGGCTCTATCCCCTCTACCCCCTACACCACCAACGAGAAGGGGCAGGGTCCCGCTTGGGCCAACTCTCTCTTTGAGGACTTCTGCGAATTTGGTCTGGGTATGGTGATGGCCAACAAGAAAATGAAAGCCCGTCTGGCCGACCTGTTGAAGAAAGTCACTATGTGCGACTGCTCTTGTGCCGAAATGAAAGAGCTCGCCCAGCGCTGGATAGACAACCAAGAAGACGCCGACATCACCCGCGAGGTGGCCGACAAGATGATGCCGTTCATCAACGCCGGAGCTGAGAAAGGCCACGAACTGGCCAAGCAAATCCAAGAGCTAAGCCACTTCCTCGTGAAGCGCAGCCAGTGGATTATCGGTGGTGACGGCGCCTCATACGACATCGGCTACGGCGGTCTCGACCACGTATTGGCCAGCGGCGAAGACGTCAACATCCTCGTGCTCGACACCGAGGTCTACTCTAACACCGGCGGTCAGGCCTCAAAGGCGACTCCCGTTGGCGCCATCGCCCAGTTCGCCGCAGCCGGCAAGCGCGTGACGAAAAAAGACCTCGGTCTGATGCAGGCCACCTACGGCTACGTCTACGTGGCACAGGTTGCCATGGGTGCCGACCCCGCCCAGTGTCTCAAGGCCATCAAAGAAGCCGAAGCCTATCACGGTCCGTCACTCGTCATTGCCTATGCACCCTGCATCAACCACGGTCTTAAGATCAAGGGAGGCATGGGTCGCAGCCAAGCCGAAGAAGCCCGTGCCGTTGAATGTGGCTACTGGCATCTGTGGCGCTACAATCCCGAGTTGGCCAACGAAGGCAAGAATCCCTTCACGCTCGACTCCAAGGCGCCCAACTGGGACCTCTTCCAAGACTATCTCGACCACGAGGTTCGTTTCCTCTCTCTGAAGAAAGCCCTGCCCGAACAGGCTCAGGAACTCTTCGACGAGACCAAACGTGCCGCCCAGCGTCGCTACGCATCTTATGTCCGCAAGAC
>JAHAWW010000274.1 GCA_018383375.1 Prevotellamassilia sp.
CCCACTTTGCGTTCGCCGCCTTCCACAAAGGCCACTACGCTCGGGGTGGTGCGTTTGCCTTCGCTGTTGGCAATCACTACGGGCTCGTTGCCCTCAAAAACTGAGACACATGAGTTGGTTGTTCCCAAGTCAATTCCGATAATCTTTCCCATTGTTGTATTTGTTTTTTTGTTTGTTGTTATGCGTATATATTATTATAGGAGTGTGTCGCCGTCGGTGTGTGGTCGGCTGCACGCCCTATATAATGCAAGGAGCGTGCCAAAATCCCACGGCCGTGTGTCAGCCGTTGTGTTTTATGACAAATTGGCAGTCGTGGCATAGTTTTTGTGTCAGAAGCCTCGGGGGTATGCCAAGCACGGCCTGAAGGGCCGCAACATAATAGCCCGGGTCGTTAGGCCCGGGTATGCGATATACGCTATAATTCCGGCCTGAAAGGTCGGCACATTGCGGGAATGGTTAAACGCGGCATAATCGTGTTTCAATCAATCATCCTCCGGGTGTGCCGACCTTACAGGCCGGAGATTAGAGGCCCCCCACAACCCAGGCCTAACGACCTGGGCTAATATGTTACGCCCTTGCAGGGCTTGCTTGGCCGCTCAATAATTATGCCCATAAACCAATTTTGGACACTCTGCCCTTGCAGGGCTTGCTTGGCCGCTCAATAATTATGCCCATAAACCAATTTTAGACGCCTTGCCCTTCAGGCCTTGCACCGTCGCCCATCTGCGTCAAACATCCCCTACGAATACAAAAAAAGATGCCCTATCCATCGCGGACGGGGCATCTTCAACCAATCAATTTATTTTATATATACTCCATTGGAGTCAAACGTAAGGATATGGCAGTGTGGGTTTATTCCATATTGTCCCACATGCCGCCGCTAAAGCCTTTGCGGTTTGAGAGCACCTGGCCTTCCTCGCTGACCACTTTGTTGGGGTCGTTGTCGTTGCTTACTTTAGGGTTAGAAATAGAGAGCAGCGTGTCCTCGGTCATCAGAGCCACGGCCTGCGCTTTGGGTGTGATATAAGTCTTTTTCATTGTTTCAAAAGTTGAGGTTTGAGTGGGTTGATGATTATTTGATGAACACCTTCTTGCCTGAGCGTGTGGCATAGATTCCGGTGGTGGGGTAGAGCACGCGGCGGCCGTTGAGGTCGTAGTATTCTTCAGTCTCGCCGTTTTGGATGAGTGTGTTGTCCACGCCGGTGGTGTTGCCGGTCATGTAGAGTGCGCGGTTGGCGCTTCCGCTGCTTGCGATGTCAGACTTTTTGATATAAGCCTTGTTAGCCGGCAAGATGTTGAGGGTGCTGGGATAGAAGGCTACCACGCCGTCTTTTTGATTTTGTGCCAGAGCGTAGTGGGGGATGGTGATGGCGGTAGGATCGGCGCTGTCTTTGGTATTGAAGCCAGTGCGGCGAGCTGTCGTACCCATCAGGATGTTGTTGTTGTATGACGTTCCGGCCTCGGTAGACACGGTGAAGTCGTAGGTGCCGCCGTTTTCAGACGTAGAGGCGAGGAGCAGGCCGGTCTTCTTGGCCACGACAGTTCCGGGTTCTACTACGTTGAGCGTCATCACGCCGGTGACGTTGTCCACACCGCTCACGGTGTAAACCTTCAGGTTTGCGTCATTGGGAACTTCCACGGCCACGGGGAGGCACAAGGTGCTCCATTTGGCAGCGCCGATGGTCACGGGGATTTTGCTTACTTCTTTGATGAGCCAGAGGTCGCCGTTGTTAGTTGCAGGAGCTTGAGCGCGTACGATGGTGTAGCCGTCGCCTGTACCGCAGTGCAACCATTTGTTTTCTGTGTTGTAATTTGAGAGAGCGAAAGCATTAGCCATATATCTGGCAGGAGTAATGACATATACACCGCCGGCGTTGGTGGCTACGGGCATATCAGGGGTTACCATATCATTGAATGCGCTGAGCTGTACAAAGCGATAGTCTGAGTTGGCATGATGAATGCGATAGCCGTGGTCTACGGCTTCAAACCATACGAAGGTCTCTGCGATGGGGCGGTCGGCGCCAATCAGGATCTTACGGTCGTCATATTGGTCGTTCCCGCCATTCGGGCCACACCAAGTGTTAGAATAGATGGTCCAGCCTTTGCAGTTGTTGTCGTTGTATGAGATAATCTGATAGACTTTCGACGGATTGAAATCAAAGCCGTAAGGATTAGAGTAATTGAAAGACTCACTTACGCCTTCAAGGGCGGCGTTGAGCTTTGCCAACGTTTTTTCGTTGTTGTAGTTATAGAGTTTTAAAGCATCTTGGGCTCCCCCTGTGCTTACTCTAATGTAACCTTCAGTGGAGGGATAGTTTGAGTCCGGATCGCCAACAAACTCAGATGCTGCTGCAGTCATATCGTCCACGCTGGTGAAGAAGAAACGTGAACCGTTGTCGTTAGGACTTAAATCATAGTTCCATACGCCTAAGGAAGTATTATTGCCTTCATCAGCCAGGTTTTCTGTCGGATTCAAACAGGCGGTTGTTGTGCCGGGAATACGGAAGCCGTATCCACTGCCGTTGATATAAAGAACAAATTCTTTAGTGCTGCTGTCACTCGTGGGATTGCCCATTGCTACGGTTCCCGTATTAGTCCCGTCTTTGTAAATACATTTGCTGGCACCAGCGGCGAGGTTGTAAATTCTGAAGTTGGCTTCTGTGCCCGTTACGAGTTCGAAGGCCCAAAGACTCTCTTTATTAAACTCTTTGATGCCGGAC
>JAHAWW010000275.1 GCA_018383375.1 Prevotellamassilia sp.
ATGATGGAGCGCGAGGGCCATCTGCAAGAAGCCAAGCAGATGGTCGAGGCCTGTCGGTCGCTACCCGTTTGGCCCAAATGGGTGTACGGCCTTCTGAGACGATACACCGCCGCGGGTGGCAGAGGCACCTTGTCGGTTGGTCGCTTCGCGCTGAAGATGACGATTTGGTAGGTCTTTTACGCGCGCGATTGGTGCATTTTCACTAAATTTGCAAGCAAAATAAAAACAGCTACAATACTTAACGTATGATTGAAAAGATAAACCGGCTGCTTGAAGAAGTGGCCTCGCTCACTGCAACCGACGAAAAAGCCCTCGAAGAGCTTCGCATCAAATACCTCAGCAAGAAAGGCGAACTCAATGCCCTTATGGCAGAGTTTCGCAACGTACCGGCTGAACAAAAGAGAGAGATGGGCCAGCGCCTCAACGGATTGAAGACCGCCATCACTGAGAAACTCGCCGAACTGCGTGCGGCTGTGGCTACGACCGATGCCTCACACGACGACCTCGACCTCACACGCACGGCCTACCCCATACCCTTGGGCACACGTCATCCGCTCTCCATCGTCAAGAACGAAATCATCGACATTTTTTCGCGCCTCGGTTTTTCGCTGGCCGACGGTCCAGAGATTGAAGACGACTGGCACGTGTTCTCTTCAATGAATTTTGCCCCCGACCATCCGGCACGCGACATGCAAGACACCTTTTTTGTGGAGCAACAACCCGACATCGTATTGCGCACCCATACCAGTTCGGTGCAAAGCCGCGTGATGGAAACCACCCAGCCCCCCATCCGCGTGATTTGTCCCGGCCGTGTCTATCGCAACGAAGCCATTTCGGCTCGTGCCCACTGCTTTTTCCACCAAGTGGAAGGCCTCTATGTCGACAAAGACGTTTCATTCACCGACTTGAAACAGGTGTTGCTCACCTTTGCCCGCGAGATGTTTGGTGCTGACACGCGCATCCGTCTGCGTCCGTCATATTTCCCCTTCACCGAGCCCAGTGCTGAGATGGACATCTCTTGTAACATTTGTGGCGGTAAGGGTTGCGGTTTCTGCAAACATACGGGATGGGTAGAAATACTTGGCTGCGGCATGGTCGATCCCGCCGTCCTCGATGCCAATGGCATAGACAGCAAAGTGTATAAAGGCTATGCTTTCGGCATGGGCGTGGAGCGCATCACCAACTTGAAATATCAAGTGAGCGACCTTCGTTTGTTCTCAGAGAACGACGTGCGTTTCCTCGACGAGTTTATCTCGGCCAACTAAACCTAATACGCTATTATTCAGAATGATATAAAACGGAATGCTTCGTTTGA
>JAHAWW010000211.1 GCA_018383375.1 Prevotellamassilia sp.
GATAAGCCCTCAAGCCGGCAACGAAAAAGACATAAACAATCGCAGTCCTGTCAGCCCGTCAAACCACTTAAAGCGTGCATTTTTAGGGCGTTTGCTTTGTCTTTAGGCCGTTTTGGCGTAAATTCGCGGAGTTAATAGCATAACCATTTAAACATACCAACTTATTATGGCAAAATCATCATTCCTCAGTGATTTCAAAGCATTCGCCATGCGTGGCAACGTGATTGACATGGCTGTCGGCGTCATCATCGGTACGGCCTTTGGCAAAATTGTCAGCTCAGTCGTCACTGACATCATCACTCCGCTCTTCGGCGTCATCCTCGGTGGCATCGACTTCGAGGGCCTCTCGGTCACGGTGGGCGACTCCGTCATCACTTATGGCAACTTCATCCAAGCCACCTTCGACTTCGTCATCATAGCCTTCTCCATCTTCCTTTTCATCCGTCTCATCTCAAAACTTCACAGCAAGAAGGAAGAAGAGAAACCCGCCGAGCCCGCCGCACCCTCTAAGGAGGAGCAACTGCTCACCGAAATCCGCGACCTGCTCAAGGAGAAAAAATAAATCTGACCCCAAACCTCCATTTAACCCATGTCTGAAACCTATAGCTTGAGCCATCTCAAAGAACTTGAGGCCGAGTCTATACACATCATCCGCGAGGTCGCCTCAGAGTTTGAGCGCCCCGTGATGCTCTACAGCATCGGCAAAGACTCGTCGGTGATGGTGCGACTGGCCGAGAAGGCTTTCGCGCCCGGCAAACCGCCCTTCCCCTTAATGCACATCGACTCTCGCTGGAAGTTTAAGGAAATGCTCGAGTTCCGCGACTGGTATGCCCGGGAGCACGGCTGGCAGCTCATCGTGGAGAGCAACGAGGAGGCCTTCCGTCAAGGTGTCGGTCCGTTTACACACGGTTCGCGCGTGCACACTGACCTGATGAAGACACAGGCCCTGCTGCAAGCTCTCGACAAACACCACTTTGATGCCGCCTTTGGTGGCGCACGCCGTGACGAAGAAAAGAGCCGTGCCAAAGAGCGCATCTTTTCCTTCCGCGACGAGTTTCACCGCTGGGACCCCAAAAACCAGCGACCCGAAATACGCGACATCTACAACACCCGCATCCGCCAGGGTCAGAGCATCCGTGTGTTTCCCTTGAGCAACTGGACCGAGCTCGACGTGTGGCAATACATCCGTTTGGAAAACATCCCCATCGTGCCGCTCTATTTTGCCAAAGAGCGTCCCACGGTCGAGATTGACGGCCAACTCATTATGCCCGACGACGACCGCCTGCCGGAGTGTTACCGCGACAAAATCGTGCCGCGCACCATACGTTTTCGCACCCTCGGCTGCTGGCCGCTGCCCGGTGCCGTGGAGAGCGAAGCCGACACCATCGAGAAAATCGTCGAGGAAATGATGACCACCACCAAGAGCGAGCGCACCACGCGCGTCATCGATTTCGACGGCGACGCCTCGATGGAGCAAAAGAAACGCGAAGGTTATTTCTAAATCCTCAACGTCTTCACACCAAAAACGCCTCACATCGTGGAACAGATTATCACCTTCTGTCTCGAAAACCTCAACTATTGGACCATCACGCTCTTCATGGCCATTGAGAGCTCGTTCATTCCCTTCCCCTCCGAGGTGGTTGTGCCCCCGGCGGCATGGCTCGCCTTGACCGACAGCGAAGGCATGAACTTCTTCCTCGTCATCGTGATGGCCACCATCGGTGCCGACATCGGCGCACTCATCAACTACTATCTGGCCCGTACGCTCGGCCGCACCGTGGTGTATAAGTTTGCCGACAGCAAGTTGGGCCACCTTTGTCTGCTCAACGGCGAGAAAGTCAAGAAGGCCGAAGACTATTTTCGGCGCCACGGCGTGCCCTCCACCTTTTTCGGTCGCTTGGTGCCTGCCGTGCGCCAACTCATCTCCATCCCTGCCGGTCTTTCGGGCATGGACGTCCGCAAGTTCCTGCTCTACACCACGCTCGGCGCCGGCATTTGGAACACCGTCTTGGCCTCGCTGGGCTATTTCGTCTACAAATCGGCGCCCGACATCAAGACCCCCAAAGACGTGAGCGACCTTGCCGCACAATACAGTCACGAAATAGGCTACGGCATACTGGCCGTTGTCGGTCTGGTCGTGGTGTTTTTTGTGGTGAAATATTTTGTCAAGAAACGCCGCACAAAAAATGCGTAACCTCTTGAAGCGATGGGTGGCGGTGTTGATGTGGCCGGCGGGCATCACGCTGTCGGCCCAAACCGCAGAGCCTACGCCTTTCGACACCACAGGCATCCACCATGGCACGTGGCTCGTCGGCGCAGGGCGCACGAATGCGCTCGACACCTACATCTCGCCTTTAGAATACACCGGCCCCACTTTCACCCTGGCCCATCTCACCGAGCGCGGCCTGCGGCACAGTGGTGGCCGTGTGACTTTCTCGACAAGATTTGACGGCCGCTTGGCTTATGTCACTTCACAAGCCGGCAATCACCATGCCTACGACGGCGACTTCACCTTCGCCACAGCCTGGCGCTACAATTGGTGCCCACGGCGAGGGCTCAAACTCGCACTGGGCGGTATGGCCGAGGCCGACTTGGGCTTCACCTACAACACCGGGCTTGCCGGCAACAACCCCGCACAAGCACGCGCCACGCTGGCCATAGGCCTGTCGGCACTTGCCGCCTACGACAGCCGCTTGGGACGTTTGCCCCTGACCCTCACCCTGCAGGCCGACGCACCCATGGTGGGCATGAAGTTTCAGCCCCACTACGGCCAGTCGTACTACGAAATCTTTGAACTCGGCCATCAGAGAGGCCACCTCCACGTCACTTGGCCGGGCAATGCCCCCACGCTCCACACCCTGCTCACCGCACAGTTTCACTTTCGCCACCTCACGGCCACTGTGGGCTATCTCTCAGACGTGAGGCAAAGCAGGGTGGGAGAGTTGAAATACCACAGTTGGAACAACTCGTTCGTCATCGGTTTCGTGCGGCATTTCCGTCTCACCTCACGCTGAAGAGCCATGACCCATTTCTTGAGAAGCCTCATCGTCCGTGTGGTCTGCGCAGCCATCTTGTGGCCGTCGGCCTTTGTCATGACCTCGTGTGTCACCGAGGAGGTGGCCCCCAACACCGTGCGCGGCAACTTTGACGCCCTTTGGCAGACACTTGACGAGCGCTATTGCTTCTTCGACCTCAAAGCCGCCGAATATGGGCTTGACTGGAACGAAGTTTATGCCCGCTACCTGCCCGAAGTGGCTCAACAGAAAAACCTTTGGGACTATTTCAACTTGCTCGAAGACGTCGTCTGTGAACTCCGCGACGGCCATGTCAACATCATTTCTTCGCTCGGCACAGCCCGATACGGCGAGTGGTTTGACAACTATCCGGCCAACTATGCCGACACACTCGAGCGCAAATATCTGGGCCGAACCACCGACTACGTCACCACCGGCGGCATGAAATATCGCGTGCTGGCCGACAGCATCGCCTACGTGCGCTGCCCCTCGTTTGATGTGGTCTTTGGCTCCGGCAACCTCCACGTCATGATGCTCACCTTGGCCCCTTGCAAGGGTATGATACTCGATATCCGCTCCAACGGCGGCGGTCTGCTCACTCAGGCCGAAAAACTTGCTTCGGTTTTCGTGAACGACAAAACCATAGGCGGCTATATGACCCACAAGACAGGCAAAGGCCACAACGATTTCGCCAAGCCCCAGGCCATCGAGATTGAGCCTTTTGAAGGCCAACGCTGGACGAAGCCTCTCGTCGTCCTCACCAACCGCCGCACCTACAGCGCCGCCAATGCCTTCGTGATGTTTGTCAAAGGTCTGCCGGGTGTCACCATTGTGGGCGATAAGACTGGAGGAGGCTCGGGCATGCCACTCACCTCCGAACTGCCCTGTGGGTGGACGTTGCGTTTCTCGGCCTGCCCGATGTATGACCGGCAGATGACGCTCACCGAAGAAGGCATAGCCCCCGACGTGAAGGTGGACATCACCTCTGAAGACTATCGCCGCGACGTCGACACCATCATCGAGACCGCTCGCCGCATCATCCGGTCGGCAGCCGATTGAGCGCCGTCGGCCCCAATCTTTCACCCCCCCTAAAACCATCCCTTTATGATGCTATCCATAG
The DNA here is from genome assembly GCA_018383375.1 of Prevotellamassilia sp. Taxonomy (GTDB): domain Bacteria; phylum Bacteroidota; class Bacteroidia; order Bacteroidales; family Bacteroidaceae; genus Alloprevotella. The sequence goes on from JAHAWW010000211.1 coordinate 4,135, forward strand.
ATTATTTCTTTTCCCGTCTTGACATCCAGCAGATAGTCAGTGCTTTCATTGTGCTGTTTGCCGTCATCGACGTGTTGGGCTCCACCCCCATCATCATAGACCTGAAACAAAAAGGCCGTCCCGTCAGTGCTTCAAAAGCCACCCTCATTTCGTCGGCCCTGCTCGTCGGTTTCTTTTTTGCCGGCGACGTGATGCTGCGCCTCTTCAGCGTCGACATTGAGTCGTTTGCCACGGCCGGTGCAGTGGTCATCTTCTTCATGGCTCTTGAAATGATACTCGACATCGAAATCTTCAAAAACATCGGACCCATCAAAGAGGCCACGCTCGTGCCTGTGGTGTTCCCGCTCATTGCCGGAGCCGGTTCGTTCACCACCCTGCTTTCGCTTCGGGCCGAATATTCGAGCGTCAACATCTTGATTGCCTTAACCTTCAACATGCTCTTCGTTTATTGCGTCTTGCGGGCCACGGCCAAGGTGGAGCGCATCCTTTCGCGCAGTGCCATCTATCTGATGCGCAAGTTCTTCGGCATCATTCTGCTGGCCATTTCGGTGCGACTTTTCACGGCCAACATCTCTGCGCTCTTGGGCAAGATGTGACACCAACCCACCGCCGCACGCCATAATTAATTATAAGAGAAAACCAATAACCTGAATAAATCCCTTACCTTCTCATGACAGACCTTGAAATCGCACACCAGACACAGCTCCAACCCATTGACACAATCGCCGCCAAGATAGGCATCGCCCCCGAACAGATAGAGTGTTACGGCAAACACATCGCCAAGTTGCCCCTCTCGCTCATCGGTGAGTCGACATCGAAACTCATCCTCGTCACCGCCATCACCGCCACCAAAGCCGGCATTGGCAAGACCACGGTGTCTATCGGCTTGGCTCTTGGGCTTAACCACATCGGCAAAAAAGCCGTCGTGGCCTTGCGTGAGCCTTCGCTTGGTCCCTGTTTTGGAATGAAAGGCGGTGCTGCCGGCGGTGGACACGCCCAAGTGTTGCCTATGGAGCGCATCAATCTCCATTTCACCGGCGACTTCCACGCCGTCACGTCTGCCCACAATATGATAAGTGCCCTGCTCGACAACTATCTCTATCAGCATCGTGCCGAAGGCTTCGGACTGAAAGAAGTGTTGTGGCGCCGTGTGCTCGACGTCAACGACCGTTCGTTGCGCAGCATAGTCACCGGCCTCGGTCCGGCCACCAACGGCCTTGAGGCCCAATCGGGTTTCGACATCACGCCGGCATCCGAACTGATGGCCATACTCTGCTTGGCTAAGGACGAGGCCGACTTGCGTGAGCGCGTCGACCACATCCTCCTGGGTTACGACTACCAGGGCCAACCCTTCACCGTGGCCGACTTGGGTGCCACCGGCGCCGTCATGGCCCTGCTCAAAGACGCCCTGATGCCCAACCTCGTCCAAACCACCGAAAACACGCCGGCCATTATTCACGGCGGACCGTTTGCCAATATCGCTCACGGCTGCAACTCTCTGTTGGCCACCAAAATGGCCCTTTCACACAGCGACTACACCATCACCGAAGCCGGTTTCGGTGCCGACCTCGGTGCTGAGAAGTTCTACAACATCCTCTGCCGCAAGAGCGGTTTGCAACCCGCCCTCACCGTCATCGTGGCCACGGCTCAAGGCCTGAAAATGCACGGCGGCGTACCCCTCGACAAGATTGCCACGCCCCAAATGGAGGGTCTGCGTCAAGGTCTGGCCAATCTCGACCGCCACGTGGCCAATTTGCGCAGTTTCGGCCAGAGCGTCGTTGTCGTGTTCAACCGTTTCGCCTCCGACACCGACGAAGAAATGGCCCTCTTGCGCCAACACTGCGAAGACGACCTCAAAGCCCCCTTCGTCATCAACAATGCCTATGCTGAGGGTGGGGCAGGAGCTGCCGAGATGGCCCGTGTCGTGGTCGACACCATAGAGCGAAATCCCTCAGCCCCACTTCGTTTCACCTATGCCGACACCGACGACATCAAGACCAAGATTGAGAAAGTGGCCAAAAATATCTACGGCGCTGCCACGGTGAGCTTTGCTCCCGCCGCACTCAAGCGCATCAAGCTCGCCACCGACCACAACATGGCTACCTTCCCCGTTTGCATTGCCAAAACCCAATATTCATTCTCGGCCGACGCCAAGCGTTATGGCGCTGTGAGTGGCTTTGACCTGCAAATCCGCGACGTGGTCATCAATGCCGGTGCGGGAATGATTGTGGCCATTGCCGGCGACATCTTGCGCATGCCCGGTTTGCCCAAGACGCCTCAGGCCAACTTCATCGATTGCCGAGATGGCGAAATCTCGGGATTGATGTAATCTTCCCTCCGTAAGTGTCTAAACCAGAACTTTTGAAGCCATGAAAATCATACTCAATCCCAAATACGAGCATCTGCGCGACTATCTGACGCATATCGAGGAACATTTTGACCGTGAAGGGCGTGAAATCTTTCGCGACCGCAACGTGGTGCGCACACTGCAGGTTGATGGTCTCACGCTCTGTGTCAAACGCTACGGCCAGTTGCCCCTGCGCAGCCGCTTGGCCGTCAAGACTTTCAAGGCCTCCAAAGGCAAAAAAGCCTACTACAAGCCCCTCTCGCTGAGAGAGCGTGGGTTTGAAAGCCCCGAACCCATTGCCTTTGTCAAATACCCCAAGGGCTGGACAAAAACCACGACCTATTTCGTCAGCCTTCATTCCGACTATCGCTATAGCCTGGCCGAGGTGATGGTGCTCTCAGACAAAGAGCGCGAAGCGGTGGTGTGCCAATTTGCCCGTTTTGCGGCCCGTCTTCACGAACAAGGTTTCCTGCACCGCGACTTCTCTGCCGGCAACATTCTGTTTGACCAAATAGACGGCCGCTACCATTTTGCCCTCATCGACACCAACAGCCTGCGCATAGGTCGGCCCGTCAGTGTGGAGCGTGGTTGCCGCAACTTGGCCCATCTCTCAGGCGACAATGCCTTTTTTGTGGCTCTGGCCAAAGAATATGCCGCTGCCCGTGGGGCCAATCCCGAGCAGTGCATCGACTGGCTGTTTGATGCCCTGAACAAACAATAATCGCCTTGCATCCACCTTTTAACATTGGATTGATGAAAAAGCTATTGCTCCTCCTTGTCATGGCTGTCTGCCTTTTGCCGGCAGTGGCTCAAAAAGCCTCGGCTGACATGTCGAGTGCCATCAGCTACCAGCGCCAGTCCATCACCAGTGCCCAGAGCGCCCATAGCTATTACCTTCAGGCCGAACAGGCACGCCGCCAAGCCGCCTCCTATCAGAAACAGGCCGAGCGCTATGCCAACAGAAAGCACTATAAAGAGGCTGAAGACTATCGCCGCCGTGCGCGCAACTACTACGACCGCGCGGCCGACTATGAGCGCCGTGCGCGCAATGCCGGTGACAAAGCCATTGACTACATGCGTCGGGCACAAAACCAGATTGATAACGCTGCCAGAAGGCGGTGAACCCGATGGCGCAAGACTTTTCGCCGCAAGCCGGCTCTTTACGCGCAAAGCTCACAGACCGCATATCAAAGGATGTGGTCTGTGAGCTTTGCCGTATGATGAAGGGAAACGAGAATGACGAGATGAAAGCCACGCTGTATAGCCTGACCCATGAACAAGACATACGCGTATCTGTCAATGCCCTGTGGATCTTCACACATCTTGATGAGGCCGCCGTGTGGCTGAATGGCAAACAAAACGAATTGGTAGACCGTGTCTTGAAAGAGACCAACGTCACACGCCGCCGCTTGCTCTTGTCGCTGCTACTTCGCCAACCGTTTGAGGCCGACAGTCTCCGGACTGATTTTCTGGATTATTGCCTTTCAAAAATCACAGCCCACACAGAGCCGTATGCCGTCCGAGCCCTCTGTATGAAACTTGCCTATGAGCAATGCCGCCATTATCCCGAACTTTTGGTCGAATTGCAGATGGTGCTCGACTTGTTGCAAAGCGAACATCTGTCGCCCGGTCTGGCTTCGGCTCGGCGGCAGGTGGAAAGGAAGATGGGTAAAGAGGTAAAAAGGTAAAGAGGTAGAGGGTAAAGAGTAGAATGGCCATAAGCCGCAATGCCGCGCCTAAAACAGTTTAAGCCGCTGCCGCGAAGAAATGCCCAATGTCGGCCAGTGAGAGTTTCACCAAACTGCAGGCAAAACCGAATACAATGGCGTTGAGCAGAGCCACATACCAAACGTAAGCCCCACGCACCAACGGCAGGATGAGTTGGGGCATCAACAGAGCCGTGGCAATCAGCGGGCCTTGTCCCCACCACGGCACAGAAGGCAACACCACAACGAAAATGGCTATCGCCGTGATGAGAGCTTGCCAATACATCGCCAT
>JAHAWW010000212.1 GCA_018383375.1 Prevotellamassilia sp.
TTAGCTATATAGAGAGAAGGTCCCCAAAATGCTTCTTATTATTGTTTTGTTGCCAAAACAAGTTGTTATTCTTATTTTTGCAAAAAACATGGTAGAATGGTTCTGCCGTAATGTTTTGAATATTTGAGCGTATGAGCAGATTATATACATATCCGGCAAAACCATTTGTTAAATGGGTTGGAGGTAAAACGCAACTTCTTGACGATATCAAGAAGACTTTGCCTCGCGATTTATCACAGAAAAATGATGTGACTTATATTGAGCCGTTTGTTGGCGGAGGAGCTGTTTTATTTTGGATTTTACAAGAGTATCCGAATATCACAAGAGCAATAATCAATGATATAAATGAAGAATTAATTTGTACATATCGTGTAATAAAATCAGATGTGGAAAAATTGATTCTTGAGTTGACACGAATTCAAGCTAAATATCTTGCTTTGAATGACGTTGCAAGAAAAGAATATTATTTATCACAACGTGAACGTTATAACGAAAATGATAAATCAGATATTGAAACAGCTGCATTATTTATTTTCCTGAATCGAACTTGCTTTAATGGATTGTATCGTGTAAATTCTAAAGGCAAGTTTAATGTTCCACACGGGAGATATAAGAATCCCAAAATTTGTGATGTAGAAACGTTGAGAGCGGATTCTGTAGTTCTACAACGAGTTGATATCCTTTGTGGTGATTTTGCACAAACGGGTAAATATGCAGATAATAAAGCCTTGTATTATTTTGACCCACCATATCGTCCTTTAACAGAGACCTCTGCCTTTACTTCTTATGCGAAAGATGGTTTTGATGACGCTGAACAGACACGTTTGCGTGATTTTTGCGAGCAGATAGCAACACACAAGTCTTTATTTGTGGCAAGTAATTCAGATCCTCAAAATGTAGATAATGAAGATGAGTTTTTTGAACATCTTTACAATAAATTCTCTATTAAACGAGTTACTGCTGCAAGGATGATAAATTCAAAAGGAAATGGGCGTGGAGCGATTTCCGAAATAATGATTTCTAATGTTGTCAATGCACACTGATATGAGAAACTTTGATACATGGCTGGCTGGTTTTAGACCATCTATTGCTGATTATAAATATTACGTTGATTTCGAAAAGGTTTTCAATAATGTTGAAGCTATAAAAATTCCACTCAACATTTTGAATTCGCTTATTGGTTCCAAGAGTATTGAGAATGAATTCAGAAATATCTTGGAGCAATATCCAGAAACTCTACGGTGTATTCCTATTCTTTTAGCCAAGCGTGAGCTTGATATTATGGCTATGGACGAAGAGGGGCAGATTGTTTTTCATTTTGACAAACCCAATTGCACGAATGAAGATTATGTCAAATTCATGCGAAAGACTGGTCTTTTTGAGTTGATGGAAAAGCATATTGTCAACAATCTAGTAGATTATGTGACTGGTATAGAAACAGGACTTGACTCAAATGGACGTAAGAATCGAGGTGGCCATCTTATGGAAAATCTTGTAGAGAGTTTCCTTTGTAAAGCAGGGCTTGTGAAAGGTGTTGATTATTTCAAGGAAATGTATATTCATGAAATAGAGGCCAAATGGGGAATAAATCTGTCTTCGATTTCCAATAATGGTGGTGCAGAGAAAAGATTTGATTTTGTCGTCAAAGGAGAGAAGACCATTTATGGAATTGAAACTAACTTTTATACCAGTAGTGGTTCCAAATTAAATGAAACGGCACGTAGTTACAAAACGATAACCATGGAAACTAAAGATCTGGACTATTTTGAATTTGTCTGGTTCACAGATGGTTACGGTTGGTATAGTGCAAAGAATAATCTGAAAGAAACGTTTGATGTTTTGAAACATTTGTATAATATTGCGGATCTTGAAAATGGAATAATATCAAAAGTACTTAGATAAATGCCTGTTGCCTATTATAAATCAGAAAATAGGGACTTTACCCTTCTTAAAGGAGATTGTATCGAACTTCTGAATTCGTTTGATTTCAAGTTTGATATGATTTTCGCAGATCCTCCCTACCATCTTTCAAATGGAGGCATAAGTGTTCAGAGTGGTAAAATGGTTTCTGTAAATAAAGGAGATTGGGATAAATCTAAAGGATATGAAGAGGATTATCAGTTCGATAAATCTTGGATTGCAGCCTGCAGGAATAAACTAAAAAGTAATGGAACTATTTGGATAAGCGGGACATATCATAATATTTTTTCAGTAGCTCGATGCTTGACAGAATTGGGCTTCAAAATATTAAACTGCATTACATGGGAAAAAACAAATCCGCCACCAAATTTGTCCTGTAAATATTTTACTTATTCCGCCGAGTATATCCTTTGGGCTCGTAAAGAGCCCAAAGTGCCCCATTTTTTTAACTATGAGCTCATGAAAAAGATCAATGGTGGCACTCAGATGCGTGATGTTTGGCGCTTACCCGCAATTGTAAAGTGGGAAAAGTCTTGTGGAAAACACCCTACTCAAAAACCTTTGTGCGTTCTGTCGCGAATCATTCAGGCTTCAACTCTACCTAATGAATGGATTTTAGACCCATTTACAGGTAGTAGTACAACAGGCATTGCCGCAAACCTCTTAGGTCGTCGTTTCCTTGGGATAGATCAAAACGTCGATTTTTTGGAACTGAGTAAAGCCCGCCGAGAGGAAATTAATAGTATATCTAAACGTAGATTGTTCTTGAATAAACTTCAGTTACAATCACCTATATTTGAAGAACCAGGATTAGAATCTCTTAATGAACCTTGTATGTGTTATGAACTGGATTTGCCATTTTAATGTATAAAGTCACTTCATAAACCACATATTATTAATGCATTTTTATCTTGAAAGTATTCTATAAAGCCGATAAATAAATACAACCCCACAAAAAGCAAAGCCGCGACGCTGCCGAACACATTCGGGCGTCGCGGCTTTGTTATGCATTCAGCGTTTTATTTCTGAGGGAAAACGTGTTTGCCGTAGTTCACACCACGCCAGTCGTAGTATGCCGGTTCGGCTTGCAGACGTTGCAAGAAATCAGGATAATGGCGGAGAGATTGCGGCGTCCAACCTGCCTCAGCCACGGCAGCCAGGCGCGGGAACATCAGATACTGCACCGTCGAGGCGTCTTCCACCCATTCGGTCCAAAAGTTTGCCTGCACGCCCATATACTTAGCCTGCAAGTTTTCAGCGATACCGTTCATCGGTGCATAATTATAGACCGCCTCAACTGTTTCGGTGCCATAGCCCTGTGAGCGCGGTTCTGTGGGCAGGTCGCTTTGGCGTCGGTTGATATAATAAGGTATCTGAGGGGTAAGTATGGTGTAGAGTCCGCGCTCGGCAGCGTCTTTTGCAGCGGCGTCGGCACCCACCCATGCCATAATCGTGATGTCTTTGCCCAATGGAGCCGTGTTGCCGTGGAGTACCTCATTCCAGAAAATCAATTTTCTCTGCTCCGCCTTTGGCTTTTGGGCTATGTGGTCTTGAAGTTGGCGGTAGAAGTTGATTTGAAGGTCGCGATAATTTGTCGAACCAATCTCAGCGAGCTGCTTTTGACAGTCGGCGTTGGCTTCCCATTTGTTCGTGGGGCATTCGTCGCCTCCCAGGTGGATGTAGCCAAAGGGGAAGATGTCTATGAGTTCGTCCACCACATCTTTGGCAAAAGCCACGGCACGCGGATTAGAGACATTGATGACGTCGCCCGATACTCCCTGCCACAACCATACCTCGTGGTGGTTTTGTGGGTCGCAACTCAGAAATTCCGGATAGGAGGCCACGGCTGCCTGCGAATGGCCGGGAATGTCAACTTCGGGCACAATTTCAATGAAACGCTCACGGGCATAAGCCACAATCTCACGTGCGTCTTCATGGGTGTAAAAACCGCCATAGTGCAGGCCGTCTGGTTTCGTGTCGCCCCATCCCAGCACCTTGCTTTCGCGCCAAGCTCCCACTTCGGTCAGTCGCGGGTATTTCTTGATTTCCAGTCTCCAGCCCTGGTCTTCTGTCAGGTGCCAGTGAAAGCGATTGAGTTTGTAGGCTGCCATCACGTCGAGCAGCTTTTTGATTTCTTCTTTGCCAAAAAAGTGTCGGCCCTCGTCAAGCATAAATCCGCGCCAGCCAAAGCGTGGTTGGTAGGTTATTATCGTGGCCGGCAGTGTCCAAGCCTTTACGATCTCGTCTTTCACTCTGGCCATGACGGCTCGTGAGGGCAAGAGCTGTTTGAGCGTTTGCAAGGCATAAAAAAATCCGGCAGGCTTAGCAGCGCGTATATGCACCCGTCGCGTTGTGATGTCAAGGCTATAGGCTTCTGGGCCCATTTGTCCGTCCACCTCTAGGCGAATGTCGGCTTTCCCGGCTTTAGCCATTCCGCATTTGATGCCCGTAGATGCCTTCAGGTCAGAGGCAAAGCGGTTCCACACCATCTGCACGCTGTCACCGGGATAGGCATCCACCCACACTTTCGTTTTGGCTTTGAAGCAGAAAGAGCCTTGGCCTTTCTCAATGGAGGCCGGAAGGGGAATTAAAGCGGGCGTTTGAGCCAAAGCTATGGTCAGGCCGCATAGACAGGCCACCACGCAGGTCAGTCTTTTGATTTTCATGATAGGGTCGTTAGGCTTTTTGATGAAAAATAATCACAAATATACAACCTTTTCGTCAACTGTGCCTTTTTTAGTGAGTCAATCATCTGCAGCTCTCAAAAAAACTTGGCACAAAGCCTTCATACTTCTTTTTTGTGGCAAACAAAAAGCGCGACGTCGTTCCTAACGTAACCGTTTGGGACGACGTCGCGACTATGCGCGTTCACCGCGTTGGGCAGTGGGATTATTTCGTCAGTTTGAAGCCGAGATACATGCCATCGTATGAGCCGATGACGCTCTTGAGCGTAGTGGCCTGCGACGAGAGCGCAGAGAGGGAGCTGACCATAGTGAGCAGTTTGTCGCTCGGATAAAGAATGCTCAGCGTGTTGCCGCTCAACACCACTTTAGGCTGCACCGTCTTGATGCCGGCCAGATAGGTCATTTTCACAGTGTTGTCTGCGCTGTTGACCGTATAGTTGCCATTGATGCTATAGCCCCCGATGACGGCTGTGTATGTGCCGTCTGAGTTGAATGTGAACGAGCAAGTGCCTTTTTTCACGCCCACCTTGCTGTAGGCGTCTACGAGTTTGGCCTCGACTTTTGAGGCGGCCACTTCGCCACCGGCTTTGGCCAGGAAGTTTTCCGACTCAAACACACAGTCGGGCTCGGAGTAGTTCCAGGTGCCCACAATTTTGTCTTGGCTTATGCTGGCAGACTGTCCGATGAGGCCCGAGAGCAGTCCGTTGATGAGCGAAGTGGTGGTAGTAGTTGTGGTCGTGGTGGATGTGCCGGCATTGGTTCCCGACATCAGTCCGGTGGTGCCGCAAGCGGCAAACAGCATGGTGCCCAAAAGCAGGGCGGTAGAGAAAAAGAATTTTTTCATTGTTTTGTTGGAGTTTTTAGCGGTTGCAAAATTCGCCATTCTCAGTTGTTCTACCAAATAAATTCGATGAAATGGGCCGAAACGCCGACCAACTTTCGGTAAACGCCGCCTAAATATCGGCCAAAAGCTTTATCTTTGCATAAGATAGGCTGCGGCTCAGCAATTCAAGCAAGCTTATTGCATTCGCCTTGCATCAATCTTTCCACCACAAGCAAAAAACTTACAGACACCATCTAACTATGAACGAAGCTATCCGCAACATGAAGACGCGCCGCAGTGTGCGCAAGTT
>JAHAWW010000215.1 GCA_018383375.1 Prevotellamassilia sp.
CTTTTACATTCTCGTCGTCGAATTACGACGTTGGCGATGCCATCGTCTTTTATCTTTCGCTTTCTTCCAATCAAACTTCATTGAGCAACTTTTCAGTGACCGGTCTCAATGAAACTACGATTTCTTATGCCAGCAACAATGGTTCCGGCTTTAGTTCCACGCCCACTTATTCGAGCGGTACACGTGCCATCACGATTGTAAAGGTGGTAGGTAAGGTGACCAGCAATCCCGTTGTTTTCTCCTCCACGACCGCCAAAAATGGCTGGCAGACCATCTCTTATTGCCCTTGGACGACAGAGGCAGAAGCCGCTGAAGCCAAAGCCGTCGCCATCGCTCCGCTCAAAGCCAAACTCGCCAAAGGCCGTTTGATGGGTAAAGGATTAGGTCACTACAATTATAGCGGCAGTGAGAATGCCGTTGAAATCATTGCAACAGCTGAAGGCTTGCTCACCAGCGAGACGCCCACCACAGACGAAATCAACGCCTCTATCGCAGCCCTCGACCGCATTTATGCCGGTTTCTCACTCAATATGCCCGTAGCCGGCAAACTCTATCGCTTCAAAGGAAAATACTCTGGCAACTATATCAGCCCGACGAGCTCTACCGGCAATATGGCTATGCAGGCCGATTCGTCATTACGTGCCACGGTGTTTATGTTGACTGAAGGCAACAAACTGCTCAGCTGCAATATCGGCTATTACACGACGGGCACGCACTCGTGCAGTGCGAGTAAAGGTGAAGCCAACACGGTGACTTTTGCTGAATCTACCACATATTTGGGCTATTACACGCTTAAATCCAATGCAGGTGGTGGAGCAGGTCAATGGTTCTACGACGAAAGCAGCAATGTTAATCGTAATGGAAGCTATGCAGCCGATCGTTGCGACTGGATGATAGAGGAAATCACCACGATGCCCATCCCAGTGAGCGATACCTACAAGATTGGCACTTTCGTCAGCCCCGTACCTTTGAGTCAAGCCGACGCCACATTGAAATTCTATACCGGCGAAATCGTAGGCGACTTTCTCGTCTTGACCAAACACGACGGCAATATCCCCGCCAACACCCCATTCTTGATTGAATACCAAGATGGTGCACCCTATGCAAATGATTGCGTCAATCTCAACATTGCCGCCAGCGCCGATGAACTTGGTCGAGGGGTGAAGAACAATTTGGCTGGCTCCATCGAAACTTTAGCCAAGCCCGCGGGTAAAATCTATACCCTCCAGCGTGCTACGGAAGACGCCACAGAACTGACCTTCTGCATTTTCAACGGTACTAATGTGGCCGGTGGCAAGGCTTATCTGCCCTCTGAGAGCCTCGTCAAAGGTATCCGTTACAACACGGGTGAGACCACCGGCATCGAGGGCGTAGCTACCGAAAAGGCCAACAAGGAAATCTTCGACCTCAGCGGTCGCCGCGTGCAGAACCCCACCAGCGGTCTCTACATCATCAATGGCCAGAAGGTTTACGTGAAATAATTCATCCTTATAAACTATAAAGACGTCAGAAAATGAAAAAACAATATATCACCCCCACCGCCGAAATCATCGCTTTCGCCACGGAGGGCATTATGAACAACATCTCCAAGGTGGGAATTGACTCAAACCAAGACCACGCTGGCAGCGGACAATACAGCAACCGCGGCGGTTTTGGCTCAGCACTCTGGAACGATGGAGAGAGCAAAGACGGCAATGCTTCGGAATAATCCTAAGCCACACGACTTGAATTTCGCATATAAGTATATTTAATTGGCCAAAGGCGGTCGAGTCCATTCATTGGAACTCGACCGCCTTTGGCTTCTGACATCGTCACAGCGACGTCAGGCTTTGGCTCAGGGCTGTCAGTCGCCCAATATCTTGCCCATAAAATAACACACCTGTTTGCGCCACCACATCGGGCGTGTGGTCGAAAAAGTCGCGCAACTCATCTTGCGTGGAGCTTGTGTGTTCCTCCGGCTCTCGCTTGCACTATCTCTCGCCTAACGGCGCAAGATAGGCTGCGCTCGGCATAGTCCAAAATTAAAATTTTTAATTTTATTTTGTCCTTTGCTCTCGCTTGCACTATCTCTCGCCTAACGGCGCAAGATAGGCTGCGGCTCGGCAAAACAAAAATAATTTTTCATTTTTTTTGTTTTGCTCTCGC
>JAHAWW010000287.1 GCA_018383375.1 Prevotellamassilia sp.
TTATGAGTCTGTTGCTCTAACCAACTAAGCTACAAGTCCGATGCAGACTGCCGTTTGTGGCATTGCGCTGCAAATTTAGGCATTTTGGCGGAAATGCCAAATACGGGTGGCGTTTTTGCTGAGATCCCCTTTTTGTGGTCTATCTTTTGTGCCCCTTATTGTTTCGTTCTTGTATGGTGAACTGGGTCGTTTTTCTGTAGGTTCTGGGAGATGCCTCAATACCGGCACTTGATGTTGTCATTTCCCTACAGCCAATCCCGCGGCGGTGGCAATGATGCGGTAGGTTTTGCCGCTGCGGGTGGGGAAGGTGATGCGATGACTGCCATATCTTATGGTGCAGGTTTCGCCCTTCAGGGAATGGATGTGGGCCTCGGTGAGTTGGCCGTTTTGCCAAAAGATGCTGACCTCAAAGCCAGAGCGCGCACGCAAACCACTGATGTGGCCGGCAGACCATGCGTCGGGGAGGGCAGGTAGTAGGTCGATAACCCTAGCATGGCTTTGCATCAACATCTCGGCCACGCCGGCAGTGCCGCCCAAGTTGCCGTCGATTTGGAAGGGTGGGTGCATGTCCCAAAGATTGTCGGCGGTGCCGTTTTTAAGCAGGTTGCCATAGAGCAGATAGGAGTGGTTTCCATCGTGCAGTCGTGCCCATTGGTTGAGCTTCCAACCCATGCTCCAGCCGGTGGCGCCATCGCCGCGATGAGTGAGAACCACGCGAGAGGCCTCGGCAAGTTCGGGTGTGGTGAGCGGAGAGATGGACGTGCCGGGATGAAGTCCAAAGAGGTGGTTGACGTGACGGTGGTCGTCGTTGGGGTCGTCGATGTCGCGGCTCCACTCGAGCAATTGTCCGTAGCGGCCTATCTTGTAGGGGACAATGCCGTCCAGCACGCTTTGCCAGCCGGCGGCTTCAATGCTGTCTACGCCCAACACTTTGGCAGAGGCTATGGCTTCGCCCAGAATTTCTCGAGCCACGGCGTGGGTGAAGGTGGTGCCTTGGTCGATGGGGCCGTGCTCGGGAGAGGTGCTCGGTGCGGCGGTATAGCTGCCGTCGGGACGGTGCCAAAGGAAATCGGTGGTGAATTCGGCGCAGCCCTTGATGAGCGGGTAGGCCACTTGGCTCAGGTAGTCTTTGTCGCGGGTGAAATCGTAGTATTCCCAAAGGTGGGTGGCCAACCAAGAGGCGGCCATGGGGTTGTAGTTCCAACTCATATCCATGCCTTCGAGCGGAGCGGTAAAGCCGAAGATGTTGGCCGAGATGCCGGCTGCCCATCCACGTGCCCCCCAGTAGGCTTTAGCTGTGGCTCGGCCGGGTTTTTCAAGCAAGCGGATGAAATCTGAGAGGGGCTGGGTGCACTCTGCAAGGTTGGTGGTCAGTGCCGGCCAATAGTTCATCTGCAGGTTGATGTTGTTGTGATAGTCCACGCGCCAGGGGCCGTCTACGTTGTTGTGCCAAATGCCTTGGAGGTTGGCGGGTAGGTTGCCCGGGCGCGACGAAGCTATGAGCAGGTAACGGCCGAACTGGAAGTAGAGAGTTTCAAGGGCAGGGTCTGCCTCGCCCTTTCGGTAGCGCTGGAGACGTTGGCCGGTGGGTAGGGTGGCATTGGGTGAAGGTTTGTCGATGGTGAAGTTTACGCGCCCGAAAAGCGAGGCGTAGTCGGCATAGTGCCGTTTGAGAAGGCTCTTATAACTGCGGCGTGAGGCTGCGTCGAGGTTGGCCTGCGTCGTTTTGACGGGGTCGGTGCCGACGTAGGCTTTGGGGTCGTCGAAGTCGGGGTCGTAGTTGGGTTGATAGTCGGTGTCGGCTGTGAGCAAGAACATCACTTCGTCGGCTTCTTTCACCACTATGGCGCCGTCTTCATAGCTCACAGTGCCACCTCGGGTCACGGCTTTGATGCGCACGGCATATTGCATACCGTTGTTGTCGAGTCGGGCCGTATAGAGCAGACCGTCACGGTCGTCTGGGGTGAATTGGCCTTCGCTCAGCGGGTTGGGGCTGTATGTGAGGCGCAGGTTCTGCCGGTGACGGATGGAGCCTTTGAAACGCACCACCATCACGCTATCGGGGTATGACACAAAGGCGTGGCGCTCGTAGAAGCAGTCGCCCGACTTGAAGCTCACAGTGGCTACGGCCGAATCTACGGAGAGGGCGCGACGATAAGCTTGAATGGCCCCCTCGTCGATGTCGGTCTCAATGAGCAGTTCGCCCAGGGTGGTGTAGCTGCCGAAACGAAATTCGGGTTCACCGGTCGACTCATAGGGCACGGTGCTGTTGAAATTGAGGTAGGTGAGTTGAGCGGCTTTTTCGTCGTTCCCCTCGGTGAAGGCTTGGCGTATTTCGGGCAGCAAGTGGGCACTTTGTTTGTTCATGTCCCAGTAGTGTGCGGCGCCTTCGGGGGTTCCTTTTTTGTCTCCCACGCCAGTGCCGGGACCGCCGCGCCACAGGGTTTTCTCGTTGAGGGTGATACGCTCAGTGGCCACCGAGCCCATCACGTTGGCGCCGATGCTGCCGTTGCCGATGGGCAGCGACAGGCGTTCCCACTCGGGGTCGCCGTTGGCTGCGCCTTCGCCGGAGTTGATGGGCTTGTTGCCGCCGGTGTAGCGTTCGGGATGACCGCCATACCACACGGATTTGCCTCTGAGGCTTGTGGGCTGGTCAAACCACACCACGTTTTGGGCGTTAAGAGTCAAAAGGGCCGATGCTGTAAAGGCTATGCCGGACAGAAGGTGTTTGAGAAAGGCCATAATGTCTGTGTTTTTCATGGGATGCAGCGAACCACTGCATACAAAAAGGAAGTGGAAGAAATGAGTCGGTGCGGTTTTTAATGCCGGCCGTTGGTCTGTTTATTGCTCAAAAGCTTCGTTGATGCGACGTGCCACTTCGGCCATTTCGTCGGCAGAGAGCTGGAGCTTGGCTTTGCGGAAATCCATATCGCCTTCGCTGTTGAGGGGGATGAGATGGATGTGAGCGTGAGGCACTTCGAGGCCCAACACGGCCATGCCCACCTTGGTGCAGGGATAGGCCTGCTTGATGGCGGCGGCCACGCGTTTGGCAAACACAGTCATCGCGGCCAACTGGTCGTCGGGCAGGTCAAAGATGTAGTCCACTTCGAGTTTGGGCACTACGAGTGTGTGGCCCACGGCTACGGGATTGATGTCGAGGAAAGCATAGAACGCTTCGTTTTCGGCGCATTTATATGAAGGAATTTCGCCGGCAATGATTTTTGAAAAGATGGTCATAAGGGTCGAGTCTTTGTAAATAAAAAAGGCACAGCCCCATTGTGCCCGGGGTATGTGCCTCGTTTTTGAAAATCAGTCGATGCTGATGTTGAGAATTTCAAGTTGAATGGTGCCTTGCGGTATCTTGACGTCCACCACGTCGCCCACGCGTTTGCCGAGCAGGCCCTGGGCAATGGGTGTGGTCGAAGAGATTTTGCCCTCTTTGAGATTGGCTTCGCTCTCACTCACGATGGTGTATTTCATCACCATTCCGTTTTTCACGTTTTTCATCTGCACGGTAGAGAGTATCTGCACCACGTCGTTTTGCAGTTTTGAGGTGTCGATGATTTTGGCCTCGGCGATGGCGGCCTTGAGGTTGTTGATTTTCATCTCGAGCATGGCCTGAGCCTCTTTGGCGGCGTCGTATTCGCTGTTTTCAGAGAGGTCGCCTTTGTCGCGGGCCTCGGCGATGGCTGCCGAAGCTGCGGGGCGCTCCACAGATTCCATGTGTCGTAACTGGGCTACCATTTTGTCGTAGCCTTCTTGTGTCATGTAAGCCATAATGAAATAAAGCTGTTTTGTGATGAAGGCCGTCGGGCTGTCGTGTTGAGGCATTGTCGCTCTGCATCGCGTGGCTCAAAACGCGACGAAGGTCATGCCTCGTCCCGATGTCGGCACTGAATGTGGTTTGAGTAGTTGAGACGAAAATAAAAAACTGAAAGAACTCCGCTCGAAGTGAAGTGGAGCTCTTTCGGATATGTTTTTATGTATGTCTCTTGTCTGACTGTGTTTTCAATGGCAAATTTACACCTTATTTCCTTACTTCCAAAATTTTAATCACTTATTTGCCCTTCTTAGCCGTTTTGTGGCGGTTCGGCGGCGTCGAAAACGCCCCAAAGTCATACGGATTTATAAGGCAGGGGAAAAACGTGCAACTGTGCATAATTCCTTCTAATTTCACTAAAAACAAGTGCTTGAGGATGTAGAGTTCTTCCCGCAAACTCTGCATTCAGCCGCTACAACCCTTCATCTCACCTCGCCATAACAAGAAAAGGAGCCGTCGTGCCTGAATGTGGCAGATGGGCTCCTTTGTCTTGTTGTCAGTCCCGCCGGACCATTGAGGAAATGAGAGAACCGAGACCTTGGCGTCTACGACCGTTTGTTGGT
>JAHAWW010000289.1 GCA_018383375.1 Prevotellamassilia sp.
GCCAAAAACTTTTTGTACTCATCTGTGGCAAGTGGTCATTTGATGTGATGGAGCAAGAAGAACAACAATCTCCGTCCCATACAACCAGGCAAGAGATAATGGAAATCTCTTACGAACTTGCGTGGGCGCAAAATGTCATATCGGAACAACCAACCTAACTTGGCCGTGTGTTGGCGTCTGAAGCCCTTGTAGAGCAAGGCCATCAGTTCGTACTCGTGGTGTTCTTCCAAAGAACTGAGTCCCCTTAATAGCAGCTGCTGAATGCCGTCATACAGAACCTGCGATTTATAGAGTCCACGTTCATCAACAAAGCGACCAGCCTCTTCTACAATCGTGGCCCAACACTGCATACGTCGATGTTGAGCCGTCGACGTGGTGATGCTGCCTTCTCGCAATTTGTAGATGTAGCCCTTATGGGCGACAGCTACCAACGAATGGGCAACATAGGCCGCCTGAAAACTCCAAAGTTCGTCTTCGTGGATGATGCCCTCGCGGAACGCGAGGGCATTGTGCCCCACCCATCCCGTATTATACAATTTGCCACACGCCATCATATACCATTTGCCACACAGGTAGCTGCGCGCCACTTCAATGTCGCGCAGCACTTCACCATCGGGCAAGAGCATAGGTGGATATTGTCGGTCGGTGCCACGTGTCTGATAGTCTCCGACAACGATGTCGTAGTCTGCCTTCTCCAGCGGACGCGACAAGCGCTCCATACAATCGGGTGTAAGCTCATCGTCGCTGTCGAGGAAATAGACATAGTCGCCGGTCATCAATCGCATACCATCATTGCGGGCGGCAGAAAGACCTCCGTTGGTCTGTCTGCAAAACAAGCGAAAATCTACCGAGCCATCGTATCGGGCCAAAAAGGCTTTGACGAGAGCAAGACTGTTGTCTGTGCCACAGTCGTCCACTATGATACACTCCAGCCGTCCTCGATAAGTTTGCCGGGCCACACTGGCAAGGCAATCTTCAATAAAGGGAGCAACATTGTATACCGGAACTATGATAGATATTGACGGAAGTGTCTTTCTCATAAATCAATTATGGGGCTGAAAAATCGAAATTTTCTCGCAGTCTTCAAGCCAAGTGTGGTAAAGCGCACTGATCTTGCCGTAGCTATTGTCGATAATGTGCACTTCCTTGTCAAGCAACACGGCAAGGACCATCACATGCAAGCGAGTGGTGTATACATTGCGATAGGACGACACAAAACCCACGCCGCGCTTGGTCATCATCCGCCGATAGAAACGGCGATACATCCAATCTTTTGTGCGCCGCATCAACGGACGCAAAAACGGCACTCGACATCTTAGACTCGCCACTCTCCGCTCTATGCGATAAAACCACAATTCACTGCGTGTCACACTTTCCATTGTGGGCCAATCGTGAACGTCGACATTGGTTTCGGGTATGATGATGTCGTCATTTGCGAGTTCTTTGTCTTGACGTTTCAACAGCAGGGTTTTCTCTGAAGAAGGCTGCACCCACTGCTGCAGATAAACCGGCGAAATGCAAAAAGCCATATCCGGTACCAACAGAGAAGTATGGGACGGGAAATGTCGCTTGACATAATTAAAAGACTGCGTGTCGCGCGTGCAAATGGTGAGATGTTTGAATTGGGATAAATATTGAACGTCGCGTTGGAGCAACTCTTGATCTTGATAATAGACACTTTGTGGCAAAAAGATGATTTTGTTGTTCACATTGCTCTTAATGCCATCAAGCACACCCTGCCAAGCATTGCGCCACAGATCGCCAAAAAAGCCGCCGCCAGTGATGAGAATGAGTACATCATCGGCTACAGGTTTAGCCGGATAGTCATTCCATCCGCATACTCCGACACATTTATGCCGACTTTTTTTGAGCAGTTCCAATTCGCCCTCCCATATCAACGTGTCGCCGATATTGGTGTAATAAGGCAAGGCATAGAGCACGTAGTCTCTATCTATCAGTGGCAAAATGGCAGTTTCGGCGCGATGAGCCAATTCGGCCACAAGAGTTCGTGTCGTTGTTTTATCGTTTCCCATTGGGTATGAGTTTCTTTATGCGCCACTTCAATGCTCGAGCTATGCGATTAGCAAATGAGGCAACGATGTATTTTTGTTGGCTCAAGAGAGAGAGTTCTTGATTGGTTTCTTCGAGTTTTGTGTTGAAAAATGCCAACAAATCCGGCTGCAACCAATGTGTACCGTCGAGACGGATGCGGTCGCGGATGTTGCCATAGCAAGTGGCATATTTGCGAGGAATATAGCCAAGTGTGAGAAAGGCATGGCCATTGTAGCAATGGGCTATCTCACACTTGCCGATGGGCTTGTCGGGCAGAGGTTTCTCGGGATGGGCAAAAAGATTGCCAAGGTGACGGCCGCAATAGCACTGTGTGGCTTCACCAGTGGTGAGATCGACATAATAGCCCCAAGAGCCGGCATAGCAGAAATCGGTTTGGCGCACACCAAAGACTGACTTCTTGAATTGCCAAAAGCCAGACTCAAATTGTCCCCAGGTTTTGTCGTATTCTTCTTGTGAAAGATTGGTGAGATAATCGATACCCGCTGTACGGTCGTCTCGAGCTATGGTAAGATGGGGCAAAGCCCCGAAATGTTTCAGAGCATAAGCTTTGACATCGTCAATATACGGAATGAGAGAGTCGTCGGGCGTAATCTCAATATTGGCAGAAGCGCCAGCGGCCCAAACCCGCTTCACATTTTCTGCAAAGACATCAAGGAGATTCTTTTTCTTGAGTTCCAGATAATGGAACGAGCACTTGAATTCCAAACGCTTGAGCAGGTCTTTGTCCCAAGAAAGGTATTTCTCAAGCGCTGCTGTGCGGGTAAGATTGGTCACAACTTCGGCATAGTGGCCTTCTTCAACCAATTCCTTGACATACAAATCAAGGTCTTTGGTCAGCAAGGTCTCACCATCAGCACAGAAATTCATAAAAACTACCCCCCAATTCGCTCTTTTGAGAGCGCACGCCGCACTTGGGCTGGGGTGAACTTCATCTCTGGCTGCACACCTTGATAATGCAACGGGCGCTGTGCTAAATAGCAATAGCTACAACGGAAGTTGCATATTGACATAGGTATGCGAAACATAAAGCATTTATTGACTTTATCCATGATTATCTGCTTTTTTTATTCTTATTAATTGAAACACTCTCGTACGTTCATGAGGTGTGAGCAATATCCACATTTCGGCAAAAAAGCTCAACACAGCCACCACAAGAGTGCAGAATATCAATACCGGCCATGAATGAATATCTATGCTTACAATTATGGCGTAGGATATTAAGGCATTGACTATACAACACAAAAGAGTATGGGCCACATCCTTGTAAAAGACATACCATGGCATAGACATTATCTTTGCCGTGTAGGGTAAAATGACCACAATAATGCGCAATATCGAAAGCAAGGAAGAGAAACCCACCAATATATAGGCGGCATTGCCTATATGTCCCTTCAATAGGAAATAGACAGTAAACACATTGAGCAAACCTGTCAAGACAAAAGACACGGAGTTGACCTTGAGTTTATTGGTGGCGGTGAATACATTATATAAATTCTGTGTGCCGGCGAAGGGAATGAACGGCAATAGACCTAAAAATGACAAAACACTCAACGTATGAGCATCAAGCGTCGGCATCCATAATCTATAAAATGGATAAGAGAAACAGCAAAACGTCACAATGGGTATGGAAACCAATATGCTGGATATTTTGACACTCATCCTCAACTCTCTGAGCATTTCCTCG
>JAHAWW010000292.1 GCA_018383375.1 Prevotellamassilia sp.
ACATTTAACAGGGCTTGCAAGTTAGAGGGTTCGGCAAAGTTCGGTTCGGGCATGTCAATAAAAACAAGTTTTTCTTGCCATTCCACTCTCTTTTGCACTAACTCTCGCCTCACGGCGCAAGTTAGGCGGCGGCTCGGGCATGTCAATAAAAACAAGTTTTTCTTGCCATTCCACTCTCATTTGCACTAACTTTCGCCTTACGGCGCAAGTTAGGCGGCGGCTCGGGTATGTCAATAAAAACAAGTTTTTCTTGCCATTCCACTCTCTTTTGCACTAACTCTCGCCTTACGGCGCAAGTTAGGCGGCGGCTCGGGAATGTCAAATTAAAACCAGTTTTATTTGCCATTCCACTCTCTTTTTGCACTAACTCTCGCCTCACGGCGCAAGTTAGGCGGCGGCTCGGGCATGTCAATAAAAACAAGTTTTTCTTGCCATTCCACTCGCCTTGCACTAACTTTGTCAACACAAAACGGAAGTGAATATGATAGAAATCAGAAACATCCATAAATCATTTGGCACCCTGGAGGTGCTGCGCGGCATCGACCTCGACATACATAAAGGAGAGGTGGTGAGCATCGTGGGACCAAGCGGAGCCGGCAAAACGACACTGCTGCAAATCATGGGCACCCTCGACCGACCCGATGAAGGCACCGTCTGCATAGGCGGCACCAACGTGCTGGAACTCAAACGCGCAGCACTGGCCCACTTCAGAGGCGAACACATCGGTTTCGTGTTTCAGTTTCACCAACTCCTGCCCGAATTTACGGCCATCGAAAACATCACCATACCGGCACTCATCGCCGGACGACACGGACGAGAAACCACACAGCGAGCCAAAGAACTGCTGGACTTCATGGGACTCGCCGACCGCGCCAACCACAAACCCGCACAACTCTCGGGCGGCGAGAAACAACGCGTCGCCGTGGCACGCGCTCTAATGAACCAACCCGACGTCGTCTTGGCCGATGAACCATCGGGCAGCCTCGACAGCCACAATAAAGCCGAACTACACCAACTCTTCTTCGACCTCAGAGACAAAATGGGACAAACCTTCGTCATCGTGACGCACGACGAAGAGTTGGCACAACTCACCGACCGCACCATACACCTGGCCGACGGACGCATCGAAGGCTTCACCCAAAAAGCCCACACAGACCTCTCCACCACAAACGAATAAACTCCCCACCAACCAACTATGATAAGATTAGGCGACTGGAACCGACTCTCCATCACCCGCTTCACCGACCACGGCGCCTACCTCGACGGCGGCGAACAAGGCGAAATCTTGATGCCAAAAGCCTACGTGCGCCGCGAAATGAAACCCGGCGACACCACACGCGTCTTCGTCTACCACGACCAAAGCGGCCGACTCGTGGCCACAATGGAACACCCGCTGGCCCGCGTGGGCGACTTCGCCAGCCTACGCGTAGCTTGGACCAACCGCTACGGCGCCTTTATGGACTGGGGACTGATGAAAGACCTCTTTGTGCCCTTCAGAGAACAAAAGCGACCGCTGCGACAAGGCGACCGCGCACTCGTCTACGTCTATATCGACCAACAAAGCGGACGCATTGTGGGTACCACCAAAATAGAGAAACACCTCCAACCCGTGCCGGCAGGCGAATATGAGCGCGGCGACGAAGTGGAAGTACTCGTGATGAAGACCACACCGCTCGGCCTCAAAGTCATCGTGGACAATCTCTACGAGGGACTCATCTATGCCAACAGCGTGTTTGGCGCCATGCCGCGCATCGGCGACACTCTCAGAGGCGTGGTGAGCAGCGTCAGACCCGACGGCAAAATAGACATCAGCCCCGACCGCCTCGGCGTGGACCGCTTCAGAGACTTTGCCGACATCCTGCTCGACGAACTGAAAGCCGCCGGCGGCAGATTGCCCTATGCCGACCACAGCACACCCGAAGAAATCGCCGAGCGCTTTAACGTGAGCAAGAAAACATTCAAACGCGCCATTGGCACACTCTACAGAGCCCAACTCATCAAACTATTTGACCGAGAAATAGTCTTGGTTCGCTGAAATAAGCACTAATTCCGTTGAAAAATGCCAGTGAGCCTACCGACGGACGCTTGCAAGTTTCAAATCTTCTCTCTACTTTTGCATCAAACAAACAGAGCATATCATAAGTTAGCGCATAGTTTTTTCATCTCTATATAAGTTCTGTGAAGCAACCCTTCGTCGAGACGACGCGGGGTTGCATTTTTTTGTGCCGGCGTGATTGAAGTCCGCATCTTAGTCCAATCACCACAACAGAAAGCATATCAATGACTTGCAGCAGCGTGATTGGGTGATTGAAAAAAAGGGAGAAACTCACGTTAACGCGCGCACGCGTGAGAGAACTTCACTTGATGATTGTCTGGCACGACACGTTTGGATGGTTGGCAAAAAATGTGTAACTTCGCCTCAACACCTCTATCCCACCTATCATCATTTCCATCTTATGCTTCGGTTATCTTCCCTAATATATTATTGTGTCGGCATCATCGCCACAATGCTTTTGGTGGCTTGCAGCGAGCCTAAGCGGTATAATATTGGCGTGTCGCAATGCCAAAACGACAAATGGCACGAAAAGATGAACATCGAGATGAGTCACGAAGCAGCTTTTCTCGGCCACATCAACCTCCACATCCGCTCGGCACAATCCAGTAGCCGGCAACAATGCATGGACATCGACAGCTTCATCAGCGAGGGCGTAGACCTGTTGATTGTCTCGCCCAACGAGGTGGACGGTGTCACGGCCGCCGTGGAACGCGCCAAAAAAGCCAATATCCCCGTGATTATCGTAGACCGCAAGATAGACCGCGACCTGGGCGATGTCTTTATTGGCATGGACAACTACAAGACCGGTTTCATGGCAGGACAATATGCTGCCGCCGAACTGGAGGGGAAAGGACTGGTAGTGGAAATCACAGGACTCAGCAAAAGTTCGCCGGCCATCAACCGCCACAAAGGCTTTGCCGAGGCACTGGCCGACCATCCCGACATCATCTATAACACCATCATTGACGGCGCATGGAGCGGAGAAGTTGCCGCCAGACGTCTGGACTCTCTCATGGCTCAAGGTCTTCGCCCCGATTTGGTCTTTGCCCACAACGACCGTATGGCCGGCGACGCCGCCGAAGTGGCCGGCAAATATGGAGCCAAGACGCTCTTTATCGGCATTGACGCCCTGCCGGGCAAGGGTTTGGGCGTGGACAAGGTCAAAAACGGCCGACTCAAAGCCACCATTATCAATCCCACGGCCGGCGACCGAATTATCCGTGTGGCCGATAGTCTGCTCTCGGGACAGAAAGTAAACAAAATCACCCTGTTGGAGTCTACACTCATCGACCAAAGCAATGTGCAACTCTTGGAAGACCAGCAGTCGCAAATCGCACAAGAAGAAAACAAGATGGCGCAATTGGGCGAAAAGATAAACGCCTTCGACAAGCGCTACAACAGCCAGCGCATCTATCTCATCGTCTGCATTTTGGCCTTCGTCTTGCTGGGCGTGATGTTTATGTTTTTCCTCAAAGCCTACAGAGCCGGCCTGCGCAACAACGCGCGCCTCGTGCTCCAAGCCAGACGACTGGAGCAACAACGCAACCAATTGGCCCTGCTCACCAAAGACACCGACGACACCGACGATGCTTTCAGCGTGCAGTTGCGCGAAGTGATGGAAGAAGGACTGGGCGACCCGGATTTTGGCGTAAAAGAAATGGCAACCAAGATGAATATGGCCCGCAGCCAACTTTTCAGAAAGATTAAAGCCGCCTATGGATATACACCGGCAGATTTTCTGCGTGCCGCCCGTTTGAAACGAGGAGCCGAAATGCTCTCACACACCAAAATGACCGTGGCGGAGGTGGCCTTTGCCGTCGGTTTCTCTTCGCCGGCCTATTTCTCTAAATGCTATCGCGCCTATTTCGGACAAAACCCTCGCTCAGTGAGCAAAGAAGAGAATAAGGCAGGAAGCGAGGAATGATGGCGTTTTTTGTTTTCTCGGCCAATACAGTTTTCCCAATAGCCCCCAAAAACAGTTTTTCTTGCTATTCCGCTCTCATTTGCACTAACTCTCGCCTCACGGCGCAAGTTAGGCGGCGGCTCGGGAATGGCAATAAAAACGAGTTTTTCTTGCCATTCCGCTCGCCTTGCACTAACTTTGCAAGCGCAATAAAACTGCCTATTTTTCACCCAATAATATCATCAACAACACAATTCTTCCAAGTAGATTATGGTAGTTTACATCGTAC
>JAHAWW010000217.1 GCA_018383375.1 Prevotellamassilia sp.
GTTGCCTTATGGCACAATAAGTTGACGTGATACACGTTCCCTCTGCTCTGCTGTCACAAATATAGCGTTATGCACAGGGGATGAAAAAGACAAAAACGGGCAACCGTCACACCAATCCATTTTCTTGGGCCACGGCTTCAATCTCGGCTACGATGCGCTCTGCGGCGCTGTTGACCCACGCCCTGTAGGCGGTGGCATCGACCGGTTTGAGGTCGTTGAGACGGTCAAGGTCAAAATGTTGGGCACACACGCCGGCACCGGCTCGCTCGGCATCACAAGCGTTGCAGAGTTGCTCAATGTGAGTGGGCACCATCAGGACAGGTTTGCCCAAATACATCGCCTCACACACCGACTCAAAACCGGCCGTCGTGGCATAGGCTCGCGCACCGGCCATATAGCGAATAAAGGCCTCGTCGTTGAGTGAATGAAACGAGAGATGGTCGTCCACCTTGAGCACGCCCCCCTCCACTTCACGGTCCCAAAAAAAGTGGATGTCGACATCGGGATGCTGGTTGTGCCAAGCCTCAATGTCGCGGCTGAAGCCCGAGTTGAGCATATAGCCGAAAAGATAGTCGCCGCGCTCGGGAGTGGCGGTGAGCACACGCTCTCTCAACAAAGGCGGCACCACACGGATGCGATTGGCCTCGGGCGTGGGCATATCGTTGAACGAGAGGGCCAAGAGGCGTTTGGCATGCCAAGCCGTGGCACGGGTGTAAAACCGCAAGAGTTTCACCTGCGAGAGGTAGCCTTCGGGAAACTTAAAGTCGGGATGAAGAAAGAGATATTGATGCCCGATGCAGACCAACGGGGTCTTGATGTGGTGAAGTTTATAGGCCAAGCCGGTGAGCAATTCATAGAAATTGACCACCACGTCCACCTTCTTAGCCATACGTTTGATGTGGTTGACACTGCGGCGGAAACGCAGGGCATGGGCAAAATTATAAACGATGCTGCGCGTGAGGGGTGGACGGTTTCGTTTGCCTGCCGGCAAGAAATTGGGGCTTTCCACGGTGTGCACTCTCACGCCGGCCTGCTCGGTGAAGAACTTAGGCAACTGGCGCACGGCACTCTTACCCACTATCATCATCACAATCTCGTGGCCACGCGCCTCGAGATGTCGTTTCAAGGTGAGAGCCTGCGTGAGATGTCCACGTCCCTCGCCCTGGATGGTGAAAAGGATTTTCATGTCGTGATAGGTAAACGATAGATTTGAGCGCAAAAGCGCGTTTCATGACACCAGCCTTGCGCAATATTCTGCAAATATCGTAAAAAAAAGCCAATGCCAAACAGTTTGGAGCGTATAATGCAGGAAGTGGAGAGAAAAATGGGACATTTGGCCAGGGTGGGAATGATTGCGAGGGGAACCAGGCATCGCCTTTGCTTCACCGCTCTGAGCCCACAAAAACACAACCTTTATAAACACGTTTATATATTTTTTATAACTTTGCAGAGAAACGCGGCGACAACGCGGCGTTTTGCCACTATTTTCATATCAGTTAAACCATATCGTCATGAGTACCATCATTCGTTTTATGCGCCATACTGCCGCCGCGGCCGGATTGTTGTGCCTCACGCTTGCATTGGCGTCATGCTCCGACAAAAGAGACCAAGGCAAAGAGGCCAAAGAATATATCCAAGACCTCAAACGTCAGGTAAAAGAGAAGCGTCAGGCCGAAGAACAAGCCGAAAAACAAGCACAGCAAGAGGCTTTTGACCAACTGCAACGTGAGGTGACCGCCTTTAACGCCAAGTGTCCCGTCGCAATCGACCCTGTCACGACCTGCTCAGGATGTGACATTGAAAACGGCGACCTGTGCTATTATTATGTCGTCGACGAAGAGAGCGTAGGCGTATCAGTCTCAGAAGCGATGACAGAAGGCGCCGAAGGAATCAAGCAAAACCTCATCAACACCTTGCGCGGAGCCCAAACCAGTGAGCTGTTGGAACTTTGCCGCCAATGTGGGGCCAACTTCATCTACCGCTACGGCGGTGATACCACCGGCGAAGTCTACGACATCAACATCAGCCTTGACGAGATTTAATCGTTTCACCCAATAAAAACAAACCACTATGAGAACTATTTTCAACAAAGTGCTCTGTGCACTCACACTCTGCCTTGCAGCCGTTTTCTCACTCTCCCTTACTTCGTGCGGCGACGATGCGCTGAGCAAGGAAATTGAGAAACTTAACGAAAAATTGCCTATGAATATAGGTAATGGCATGAGTTGGTCCAGCGTAAGCCTTAAAGACGATGTGATGTCGTTCAACTTTACCGTAGATGAGACTATGCTTCCCGGTGCAATTGAAGAATTTAATGCCAACAAGGCCGAAATGAGCCTTGCTATGATACAACAACTTCGCACGTCTCTCAGCAGTTCTGAAGGCGGCAAAGAAGTAAGAAAAGAAATCAAGGAGAAAGGCATTAAGGTAAAAGTGGTGTTTGAAGGCACAGAGAGCGGTCAGCAATGTGTCATTAGCATCCCCTCCGGAGCGCTCTAAGCGTCACGCCTCTATCCATTCAATCATTCAAAACCATCAACCGCCGCTTGGCCGCCCAAATAACCTCAATCCTAATTATGAGCGACCTTGCAAGCCCTGAAAGGGCGTAACATATCAGCCCAGGTCGTCAGGCCTGGGCATTGTTGTGTTTCCACTATTATCCGGCCTGCAAGGTCGGCACATTGCGGGATAGAATTGTTTAAATAACGCATTGATAATGAGGCCTTTTATGTGCCAACCTTACAAGCCGGAGTTATAACGTACATTGTATAGCCCAGGCCTATCGACCTGGGCTATTATGTTGCGCCCTTTCAGGGCTTGCGAGGCGCGCTAAAAATACCCAATCTCAATATTGAGCCTATGCCTTACCTCGCGCTCCCTATCCCAGGGCGCAGGCCAAATAGGTGTATTCGTCGAAATCGGCCCAGCCTTCGGGCGAGAAGTCGTAGCGGTCGAGGAGTTGCTCGCGAGCTTCGCTTTCAGTTTCGCCATAGGCATAGCAGGTGGCACGGTGGGCAAAATAGGCGAGGAAGAGACCGTCTTCGGTGGGTTCGGTCACGATGTGACCTTGGTTGGCTTTGAACATCATGTTTAATCTAATCGGTTGGTTACATCAGCAAAGGAAGCCCTATGTTATGACAAACCAATGACAATAGCGTGAACAAACCGCATACACGGCGACTCGGCAACACGTGAGGCTGGGACAATCAACAAGCCGAGCGTTGCACACCCTCGATGTGGTGTCGCAACGCTCGGCGTCGTTTAAGAGATTATCGTGAGCAGGGCTTATTCTTCGCCTTGCCAGTCTTCGCTGTTCCAACCGCCCTGGCGATTGGTATATTGCTTGCCTATATTCTCGCCTTCGCCGGTGGGCAGGGAGTCACTATAACCCACGCTGGCAGCGAGCATACTCTCTGTGGAGAGTGAGAGCACGCGGCTCTCAGGACGCTGATAGTTCTTCATAAGTTCTATAAGAGTGTTGATGTTTGATTACTTCACGATTTGCTTCTGACCGTTGACGATGTAGAGGCCAGCGGGCAGTTTACCCTGCTGAGCGCTTACGGCTACACCCGAGATGGTGTAGATCTTGTCGGCGGCGCGGTCGAGCGCTACGTTGTTGATGCCTGTGATGGCGCTACCGTCGAGACGGAAGCCATTGGCCGCAGAGCCGGCAGGGATGACGAGGTAGGCTTTGCCTGCTTCGTTTGTGAAGGCGGTACCGTTTTCAGCACCCAGAAGAAGCCGAGCACTTGTTCGCCGTTCACTTCAGAGTAGGTGAGAT
>JAHAWW010000296.1 GCA_018383375.1 Prevotellamassilia sp.
AAAGGCAAACGCGACGGCACCGGCGTATGCAACTTTGCCGACGGCGAACGCTATGACGGACAGTGGTACCAAGACCACCGACACGGACGCGGCACCTACTTCTCACTCAACAACAACCGCTACGAAGGCCTGTGGTATCGCAACGTCAAAGAGGGAGAAGGCACCATGTATTACTACAACGGCGACAAATACGTCGGCAACTGGAAAGACGACAAACGCAACGGAAAAGGCACCTATTTCTACAAAAATGGAGCCTACTACAAAGGCGATTGGGTTGACGACAAGAAAACCGGCAAAGGTATCTTCGACTGGAACGACGGCGCGAAATACGAAGGCTATTGGCAAGACAATATGCGCAACGGGAAAGGCACCTACTTCTATCCCGACGGCGACTACTATCAAGGCGACTGGAAAAACGATATGCAAGACGGACGCGGCATCTATCGCTTCCGCAACGGCGACGTTTACGAAGGCGACTACCGACAAGGTGAACGCACAGGCGAGGGCGTCTTTACATTTGCCAACGGTGACGTCTATAAAGGCCATTTTGAAGCCGGACAGCAAAGCGGACAGGGCACTTTCATCTGGAAAGGCGTAGCCACCTACACCGGAAGCTGGAAAAACGACAAACGCAATGGCTACGGCAAATATAAATGGAAAAACGGCGACGAATATGAAGGCAATTGGCAAGACAACCTGATGCACGGCGAAGGCATACTCCGCACCGCCGCCGGAGAAAAATATAAAGGCTCTTTCAAAATGGGCAAAAAAGACGGACGCGCCATAGAAATCTCTGCCGAAGGCACACGTTTCGACGGTAGCTACAAAGACGGCGAAAGAGACGGCAAATTCACCGAATACGACGCAAATGGTAACGTCATACGCAAAGGCGAATACCGCAACGGCCGGCTGCTCAAATAAATATAAAGGCTACAGAGCGCGACTGTAACAAAGATAACGCTCGGCGTTTTTTTCTCAACAGCGCTTTGACTTACAGACACATTGACTCCACCTCAAGTCTAACCTTACCAAAACAATAATCACCATGAAAACAAAAAAGACCACAACGCGTAAACCCAAAGACACGCGCCTCAAACTGGTGAAATGCGACCCCTGGCTCGAACCTTTTAACGACGCCATTCAAGGACGCTACGACCATGTGATCTACAAGCTCAACGAACTCACAGGAGGCAAAAAGTCGCTCGCTGAAATTGCCGACGGCCACCTCTATTTCGGCCTGCATCGCACAGCTCGTGGATGGGTCTTCCGTGAATGGGCACCAAACGCCACCGACATCTACCTCATCGGCGATTTCAACAACTGGCAAGAAACCGAACAATACCGGCTCAAACGCATTGCCGGAACAGGCAACTGGGAAATCAAACTCCCGCTGCGCGCCATGAAACACCTCGACCTCTATAAGATGAAGGTGCACTGGGAGGGTGGCTCAGGCGAACGCATCCCGGCTTGGTGCCAACGAGTTGTACAAGACGATAATACCAAGATTTTCAGTGCTCAGGTCTGGGCACCTGAAACACCATACGAGTTTAAAAAGAAGAACTTCCGTCCCAAACGCGACCCGTTGCTCATCTACGAGTGCCACATCGGTATGGCTCAAGACGCAGAAAAGGTAGGTACTTACGACGAATTTCGAGAGAACATCCTGCCGCGAATTGTCAAGGAGGGCTACAACTGCTTGCAGATTATGGCGCTACAAGAGCATCCCTATTATGGTAGTTTCGGCTACCACGTGAGTAGCTTCTTTGCCGCCTCAAGCCGTTTCGGCACACCCGACGACCTCAAACGCCTCATTGATGAAGCACATAAGCAAGGCGTGGCCGTCATTATGGACTTGGTGCAAAGTCACGCAGTTAAAAACGAAGTGGAAGGTTTAGGCAACTTGGCCGGCGACCCCAACCAATTCTTCTACCCCGGTGGACGCCATGAGCACCCCGCATGGGACAGCCTCTGTTTTGACTATGGCAAAAATGAAGTCATCCACTTCCTCTTGTCAAACTGCAAATATTGGCTCACAGAGTTCCAACTCGATGGTTTCCGCTTCGACGGCGTCACTTCGATGCTTTACTATAGCCATGGATTGGGAGAAGCATTCTGTGGATATGGCGACTACTACAACGGACACCAAGACGACAACGCCATCTGCTATCTCACACTGGCCAACCTCCTTATTCACGAAGTCAACCCGCGGGCCATCACCATCGCCGAAGAGGTGAGCGGTATGCCGGGCTTAGCCGCACCATTCAAAGACGGCGGTTATGGTTTCGACTACCGTATGGCCATGAACGTACCCGACTATTGGATTAAAATCATTAAGGAGCGTCGAGACGAAGATTGGAAACCCAGCAGCATTTTCTGGGAACTTACCAACCGACGCGCCGACGAGCACAACATCTCATACTGTGAGAGCCACGACCAAGCACTGGTGGGTGACAAAACCATTATCTTCCGTCTCATCGACGCCGATATGTATTGGCACTTCAAGAAAGGCGACGAAAACGACGTGGCTCACCGAGGCATCGCCCTACACAAAATGATCAGACTCGTCACGGCCTCGACCATCAATGGCGGTTACCTCAACTTCATGGGCAACGAGTTCGGACATCCCGAATGGATTGACTTCCCACGCGAAGGCAATGGCTGGAGCTATAAATATGCACGACGCCAGTGGAACCTCGTAGACAACAAAGAACTCTGCTATCACTACCTCGGCGACTTTGACCAAAAGATGCTCGAAGTAATCAAGAGCGTCAAAGGCATACAAAAATTGCCCGTACAAGAAATCTGGCACAACGACGGCGACCAGATATTGGCATATAGCCGAGGCCCGCTTGTCTTTGTGTTCAACTTCAGTCCCACGCGAAGCTTCCCCGACTATGGCTTCATGGTGCCCGAGGGTAAGTATGAGGTTGTACTCAACACCGATGCCACGGAGTTTGGCGGCAATGGCTTTGCCGATGACTCTGTGGAGCATTTCACCAACTTCGACCCCCTGCTCAAGAAAGACGGCAAAGGCTGGCTCATGATTTATGTACCTGCGCGCTCAGCCGTCGTACTTCGACGTGTCGAAGAAGATAAAGACTGAACACTCTCGAACTGTTCCGAATGAATAACGCTCCGAATAAAAACGACATTAACCCAAGAAGCGCGCGCCTTTTCTGGCGCGTGCTCTTTGCGGTTTATACCTTCATTGGTATCTACACATGTCTATCGCCCACACTCACCCTGGCCCAACACCAGTTGGCCAAGGGACAAACCACGTTTGAGCCTTTCGTGGGTGCCATCGTGCTGACCGCTGTGGCATTGGTCATACAATATGTCATCTGCAAGCTGTTTCGTCTTGCCGACACAAAATATGTGTTGTCGTTTTTCCCTTCGGCGATGTTCATCGTCTTGCTCACAGCTTTCACGCCCCATGTGCGCATACTCCCACTG
>JAHAWW010000305.1 GCA_018383375.1 Prevotellamassilia sp.
GTCTAACGACTTGGGCTGATATGTTACGGCCCTTCAGGCCTTGCTTGGTCGCGCATTAATGCCACTACTCATCGTCTAACGACTTGGGCTGATATGTTACGGCCCTTCAGGCCTTGCTTGGTCGCGCATTAATGCCACTACTCATCGTCTAACGACCTGGGCTATGGTCTCGTTGACCCTACAGCCCGCTGCTTGGCCGCTCCACACGCCCCCAACGCCCCTCTCGCGCACGCGCTATAACGTGAGTTTTGCCTTTTTCTCCAATCACCCAATCACGGGCCTCTTAACTTTTGAAAATCAGTGACTTGTTGTGATTGGAGCGTTGCGTCACGCCCAATCACGCCCACACGGCCGGCCACGTCGTGTCAGGCGTGGCCGGCCGTGTGGGCGTGATGGTATTATTGTCATTCGCGCGAGGCGCGTTTGCGGGCGGTGTGGTCGAGAATGACCTTACGCATGCGCATCGATTTGGGTGTCACCTCGACATATTCGTCTTCTTTGATATATTCGAGGGCCTCCTCGAGCGAAAAGATGATGGGCGGCACAATGCGTGCCTTGTCGTCGGCTCCCGAGGCGCGCATATTGGTGAGTTGTTTGGCCTTGGTCACGTTGACCACGAGGTCGTTGTCGTGGACGTGCTCTCCCACCACCTGTCCGGCATAGACTTCGTCTTGGGGATTGATGAAGAAACGGCCGCGGTCTTGGAGGTGGTCGATGGCATAGGCAAAGGCGGTGCCGCCTTCGAGGGCTATCATCGAACCGTTGATGCGGCGCTGGATTTCGCCCTTAAATGGCTGATATTCTTTGAAGCGATGGGCCATGATGGCTTCGCCCTGACTGGCCGTGAGCACATTGGTGCGCAGACCGATGATGCCGCGTGAGGGTATGTTGAACTCGATGTCGACGCGCTCGCCCATGCTCTGCATGGAGGTCATCTCGCCTTTGCGCCGCGTCACCATATCAATCATTTTCGAGGCAAACTCTTCGGGCACATTGATGGTGAGTTCCTCGATGGGTTCGCAGCGCTCGCCGTCAATGTCTTTATAAATCACCTGTGGCTGTCCCACCTGCAACTCGTAGCCTTCGCGGCGCATGGTCTCGATGAGGATGGAGAGATGCAGCACGCCTCGGCCCGACACCACCCAGCGGTCGGCGCCTTCGGTTTTTTCCACACGCAGGGCAAGGTCTTTTTCAAGCTCTTTCTCGAGACGGTCGTTGATGTGGCGCGAAGTGCAATATTTACCCTCTTTACCAAAAAACGGTGAGTCGTTGATGGTGAAGAGCATCGACATGGTGGGCTCGTCGATGGCAATGGTGGGCAGGGGCTCGGGCACTTCAAAGTCGCAGATGGTGTCGCCAATCTCAAAGTTTTCGAGTCCCACGACGGCACAGATGTCGCCGCTCTCCACCTCGGTAGTTTTCTGGCGGCCCATGCCTTCGAAGGTGTGCACTTCTTTGATTTTGGTCTTTTCTTGCGAACCGTCGCGGTGTACGATGGTGCAATTCATGCCCTCGCGGATGACGCCCCGGTGCACGCGTCCCACGGCAATGCGGCCGGTGTAGTTGGAGTAGTCGAGCGAGGTGATGAGCATCTGCGGCGTGCCTTCGAGCTGTGTGGGTGCCGGAATGACCTCGATGATTTTGTCGAGCAGGTAGTTGATGTTGTCGGTGGGGTGGTTGTAGTCTTCGCCCATCCAGCCGTTTTTGGCCGAACCGTAGACCACGGGGAAGTCCAATTGGTCTTCGGTGGCGTCGAGGTCGCACATGAGGTCGAAGACCATCTCATAGACCTCTTCGGGGCGGCAGTTGGGTTTGTCCACCTTGTTGACCACCACGACGGGTTTCAGGCCGATTTGGAGGGCTTTTTGCAAGACGAAACGTGTCTGGGGCATGGGGCCTTCAAAAGCGTCGACGAGCAAGATGCAGCCGTCGGCCATATTGAGCACACGCTCCACCTCGCCGCCGAAGTCGGAGTGGCCCGGCGTGTCGATGATATTGATTTTGACGTCTTTATATCTGATAGAAACATTTTTGGAGAGAATGGTGATGCCGCGCTCGCGCTCGAGGTCGTTGTTGTCGAGCATGAGGTCGCCCGTCTGTTGATTTTGCCGGAAGAGGTTGCCGGCCAGGAGCATTTTGTCAACGAGGGTCGTTTTTCCGTGATCGACGTGGGCAATAATGGCAATGTTTCTAATGTCTTGCATAGAGTTGTTGATGTGCGTTGAAAATGACGCACCGCAACGCAGTCGTGGCCGGCCCGGTCGTGGGGTTTTGACGGGCGTCGGCCGTTGGCGGCGTGTGGGCGCTTAATGTTTTTTCGGGGTGCAAATGTACATAAAAATCTGCACTTTGTGGCCTCCGGCGCCTCTATACCTCATTTTTGGCGCGAGGTATATATTAATAATAGGAACGCGCGCGCGTGGAGTTGTTTGCAAATGGGGGTTGAGCGTGACAAAAAGTAGCCCAATTTTAACGTTTCGCCTTTGTGGCCGCCGTCGCCATAGGCCGCGAGGCGCCGCAAAGCGTCCCCGACGATCCTTTCTGCCGTCCCGCGGCCCCTGCCATAAGGCCGGTTTTTACGGGAATAGGGCCGCGAAATTCTGTCCTTATGTCCGTAAGTGACCGAAAGTCAACAGAAAAGGGAGAAGGCCGACCGGCCTTCTCCCTTGCAATGGCAAATATAGCCAAAAGGGCATGAGGGGAAAAAGACAAAATGTTTGTGGGAATTAAAAACTGGTTTTGT
>JAHAWW010000306.1 GCA_018383375.1 Prevotellamassilia sp.
GCAATATGCCCATAGGCATACTCGGTTCGCTCTTCATCTGCACCGTCATCTACATCATTTTTGCCTTTGTTATGGTGGGCGTGGTGGACTATCACGTCTATGCCGGCGACACCGGTTCGATTGCTCCCGCCGCCATTGCCGTGCAGCATATGGGTGATGTCGGTGCCGGAGGCGTTGTCACCCCTGCCTATCCGGCTCTCAACATGGGCATCATCGTGGCCATCTTGCTTGGCTATTCCAGCGTCATACTCGTTATGTTGATGGGTCAGAGCCGCGTGTTCTTCTCCATGAGCAAAGACGGCCTGTTGCCACCGCTTTTCTCCCATCTCCATGAGCGTTTCCACACACCTGCCCGCAGCAACCTCCTTTTCATGTGCGTGGTGAGCCTTTTTGCCGGCGTTGTGCCCGCCCAGATTGCCGGCGAGATGACCAGTATCGGCACCCTGTTTGCCTTCTCATTGGTTTGTGTCGGCGTCATTGTGGTTCGACGCACGATGCCCAACGCCCCACGCGGTTTCAAGACGCCGCTTGTGCCCTATGTGCCGGCGCTTGGCGTGATGTGTTGCGTGGGCATGATGCTCTTCTTGCCTGCCGAGACGTGGATACGATTAGTCATTTGGATGCTCATTGGCCTCGACATTTATGCCAACTATGGTGTGACCCACAGCTGCATAGGCGGTGGCACAGTGAGACGTCACGGACAGACGCTGTTGAGCGGTCTGGGCGTGGTGTTGGGCTTCTTGTGTGTGCTCACCGGCTTTTGGCATCAGCAGACTGCCGGCTGGCAGGCCGACCGCACCATGCTCATCATCAGCGTCGTGTTTGGCGTGGTCCACATCGGCTACTTCCTCGTGCGCTTCAAGACGGTGAAACCGACTGACGCCGACGACGGTGGGCTGAAGACCTTGAAATAAATCGCGACAACAGCTTTAACGTTCAGATATGGGGGTCGTCTGTGACACAATTTGTGGCAGACGGCCTCTATTTTATTCTGTAAAGTTTCGGATGGCACTTTTTCAGGGGAAAAAATGCCGGCGGCGTGTCTCTGTGGCGGAAAGATTTTTCGGGAATAAGGACAGAAAATTCTGTCATAAGGACAGAAAAAACGCGCCTTATGCCCGTAACGCGCCAAAAGTCAACAAAAAAGGCCCTCACGGGCCTCTCTATCTTTTTACTGCTTCAAAGATAACCATTCAGCCCCTATCACAAAAAGACCAAACACCACGAAAAAGCCCGGACTGCACAGCCCGGGCTAAAAGATAGAGAGTCGGCCGTAGCCGCCCTTAAAAATCGACAAACTCAAACGGCAGGAGATCACTGACGCCGGAGATTTCAATCACTTCTTGGCTGCCGTAGAGCAAAACGCGGAGGCGGCGTCCAAAACGAGTCTCGGCTTGCAGCAAAACTTGCCTGCAGGCGCCGCAAGGCGAGATGGGTCGCGGCGTCAAACGGCCGTCGGTGCCTCGGGCGGCAATGGCGATGGTCTCGGGCGCCTCATGGGGATGACGGCTTCCGGCATAGAACATCGCACAGCGCTCGGCACAGGTGCCGGAGGGGAAGGCCACATTCTCTTGATTGCTGCCCACGACTACCACGCCGCTTTCGAGCCTCACGGCCGCGCCCACACAGAAGTGTGAATAGGGCGCGTAGCTGGTCTCGGTGGCGCTGATGGCGGCATCGATGAGTTGGCGGTCGGTCTCGGCGAGTTCGTCGAGCTGCAGAGAGCGGTAGGCTATGGTGAGCGTCTTGTCTGTCATAAAGTCTGCTGTTTGAAAGAGGGGCTTAAGGGAGAGTCGACAGGCAGAGCCGATACGGCCTCGCTGCCTGTCGGCTTTCAGATTGTCAAAGTTCGCTGCGCACCACGCGACCCATTTGCATCACAAACTTGATGTTTTGGTCGGCGTCGAGCATAATGATGTCGGCATCTTTGCCCGGTTCGAGTGTGCCTTTGCGGTCGATGATGCCCATGATGCGTGCCGGTGTCTCTGAGGCCATGCGGCAAGCGTCTTCGAGCGGAATGCCGGCTTGTTGCACACAGGTGCGGATGAGGCGGTCCATCGTGGCGATGCTACCGGCGAGGGCTGAGCGGTCGGCCAGTTTGCATACGCCGTCTTCGAGGATGACGCGGGGGTCAAAAGCGGCATTGCCGTGGGTGCAACTGCAAGCCAGAGAGTCGGTGACGAGAGCCGTTTTCTCCACGCCCTTAATCTGATAGATCATACGCAACATGACGGGAGGGACGTGGATGCCGTCGGCAATCATCTCGACGGTCATGTTTTCTTCGGCAAAAATGCTTTCGACGGTGCCGGCAGTCTTAAACTCACGGTTTTTATAGACCACGGGCATGGCGTTGTAGAAGTGTGTGGCGTGGGTCATACCGGCCTCGTTGGCAGCGTGAACATCGTCGTAGGTGGCACGCGTATGAGCGATGGAAGGCAAAACACCGTGGTGGCAGCAAGACTTGATGAATTCTACGGAGCCTGGCAGTTCGGGAGCCTCATCCCAGCGCTTGAGACAGGGGCTTTCTTTCAAAATCTTGTTGTATTCTTCGGGCTGCGGCGCTTTAATCCATTCGGGAATTTGCGCACCGGCTTGGGCGGGGTTGAAATACGGGCCCTCGAGGTGGAGACCCATCACGGGGCTGTCGGGCTCGTCCATGAGTTTCTGACATGTCTTGACGGCGGCTTCAATCATCTCGACTGTCGACGACGAGAGGGTGGGATAGATGGCTGTGGTGCCATTTTGCAGGTGGGCGTCTACGGCTACGCGGAAGGCCTCTTCGGTGCCTTCCATGAAGTCGCGGCCGCCACCGCCGTGTACGTGCATCTCAATGCCACCAGGCACCACATCGGCACCACCGGCGTCAATTATCTCAGCATCGACAACGTGGAGGTCGGTGGGGAGAACGGCCTTGATTTTGTTGCCGTCTACTACGATAGAACCGCCCTCAAGCCAACCTTGCGGCGTGAGAATGCGGCCATTTACAATCTGTTTCATAGTCGTTATTGGTTTAAAGGGTTGTTTGAATAAATTTGTTCAATTATCTGTGTGATAGTTTGTTGTGAAGTTTATTTTGGCCACTCAGATGTGAGCAGGCTCTCGAGGCTCTCGGGGGTGAGTTTGAGGCGAAAACGGCCGCCGTAGGCCATAGAGATGCTGCCGGTCTCTTCCGACACAATAACGGCCAGGGCATCGCTCTTTTGGGCTATGCCGAGGGCTGAGCGGTGGCGCAGGCCAAGCGACTTGGGAATGTCGAGGTCGTGGCTGACGGGGAGAATGCATCCGGCGGCTTTGATGCGACCCGAAGAAACCACAACGGCACCGTCGTGGAGGGGACTGTTTTTGAAAAAAAGGTTCTCAATGAGACGCTGGCTGATGGCGGCATCGATGACCTCGCCTGAGCGAATGACATCGGCCAGCGGGTCGCGGCGCTGTATGATGATGAGAGCTCCCACCTTTGCACGACTCATATTGATGCAGGCCATGACGATGGGCAAAACTTCCTGGCGATGGGTGGCTTCGGAGCCGCTGCGCCCTCTGAACTTAATCAACCGGCTCAACCACCAACTCTGTCGACGCGAACCAATGTCGGAAAAAGCACGGCGTATCTCTTCTTGAAACAAAATAATCAAGGCGATGGCACCCACATTGACCAATTTATCCATGATGCTGCCCAATAGGCGCATCTCAAACAAGCCCGTCACCACGAGCCACGAGATCACGAAAAGAATGATGCCATAGAATATCTTGTCGGAGCCCGACTCGCGCATGAGGCGATATATATAATATAGGAGTAGGGCGACGGCTATGATGTCGATGATGTCAATGATGCCAAAAGAAATCATAGAGAGCATGGGCAGTGTGGCTTAAAGCGAGGAGAAAAAAACGAGTGGTTTTAGCGTGCTTGGGCGATGGCTTGATAGATTTTGACAGTCTGCACAGCCTCGGCCACGTCGTGGACACGCAAGATGTGCGCCCCGGCAAGTAGGGCAGCCATATGGAGAGCCGTGGTGCCGCCGAGCGACTCTGAGGGCGTGAGGTCGAGCAGGCGGTAGATCATGGATTTGCGCGATACCCCTACGAGCAAGGGCAGGTCGAAAGCGGCGAAGTCTGAGAGATGGGCCATCAGATGGTAGTTGTGGTCCAGTGTTTTGCCAAAACCAAAGCCCGGGTCGAGGATGATGTCGTTGACGCCAAGGGCGTGGAGGCGGTCGATGCGGCGGGAAAAATAGAGTGCCATTTCGCCGAGCAAGTTGTCATAGGTGGGTGCTTGCTGCATTGTCGACGGTGTGCCCTGCATGTGCATGAGGATGTATGGCACGCCCAGCCTCGCCACCGTTTGAAACATGCGGTGGTCCATTTCCCCACCCGAAATGTCGTTGATGATATCGACACCATATTCTTCCACACACATTCGGGCCACATCGGCGCGGAAGGTGTCGACCGATACAACGGCATCAGGTGCTTCGCGGCGCAGGAGCGAGAGCCCGCGGCGCAGACGGGCCATTTCTTCGTCGGGCGGCACATCGTCGGCACCGGGTCGCGAAGAGTAGGCACCCACGTCAATCATCGTGCCGCCTTGGGTCAAGATGGTCTGTACGCGCTCGATGATTTCAGCCTCAGACTGCTTGCGGCTGTCGGCATAAAAAGAGTCGGGAGTGAGATTGAGAATGCCCATCACCTGTGGCCTGTCGAGAGAGAATAGACGGCCGTGGCAATTGAGCGCATAAGGAAAAGACATAACTGCTGTCGGTGTGGTTTGGCTTAAATAAGTTGAGTGTGTGACATCGTGACAGTCGCGGTGAGGCAGCGCCCGGCAGATTTTTGGTAGACACACAGACAAAATTAGTGAGAATATTCGTGACGCGTTTAATCTTTCGTGAAAAAAGCGTATTTTTGCGGTTGTATTCATCAAAAAGCCGTCCCCACATCCCACCTTGGTTGCGGATTTTTTCACCGCTGCAGACCGAGAGGACCGCCGGGGCGCAATCGCTATGACAGACATCCCATCATTATATCGCCTTTTTTGCGCTCATCCCACCATCACAACCGATACGCGCAATTGTCCGCAAGGAGCCATCTTTTTCGCCCTCAAAGGTGCCTCGTTCGACGGCAACGACTTTGCTAAGAACGCCCTTGACCAGGGCTGTGCCTATGCCGTGGTCGACAAGCAGGGCCTCGAAGGCGACGAACGTTTCATCCACGTGGCCGACGTCTTGAAAACCCTGCAACAACTCGCCGCCTATCACCGCAGACAGTTGGGGACGCCCATCGTGCAGATAACCGGAACCAACGGAAAGACCACGACAAAAGAGCTCACGGCAGCCGTGCTCAGCCGTAAATTCAACGTGCATTTCACCAAAGGTAATTTCAATAACCATATCGGTGTGCCCAAAACATTGCTCGCCATGACGCCACAACATCAAGTGGCCGTGGTGGAAACCGGAGCCAATCATCCCGGCGAAATCGCCGAACTCAGTGAAATTGTCGACGCCGACTGCGGGTTGATTACCAACATCGGCGTGGCTCACATCGAAGGCTTCGGGTCTGTCGAAGGTGTGGCCAAAACCAAAGGCGAACTCTATGATTACCTGCGGAAAAAGTCGGGTAGTCTCGTCTTCCTGCACGCCGACAATCCCCGGCTTGCCCATATGGCCGAGGGGTTGGTTTCCTATAAATATGGTGTTGCCGGAAAGGGGTACGACATTGAGGGAGAGGTGACCGCGTGCTCGCCTTTTTTGGCATTGAAATGGCGGCGTAGGGGAGGAGAGTGGCACGAAGTGAAGACCCACCTCATTGGTGCTTATAACTGTGACAATGCCCTGGCTGCCGCCGCCGTGGGATACCACTTCGGTGTTACCGAAAACGACATCACTGCTGCGCTCGCCGACTATGTGCCAAGCAACAACCGTTCCGAACTCAAAGAGACCGGTCGCAACAGCTTGATTATCGACGCCTACAATGCCAACCCCACCAGCATGAAGGCAGCCCTTGACAATTTCGCCCTCATCAGTCATCCCCACAAAATGATGATACTCGGCGAAATGCGCGAATTGGGAGTCGTCTCTGCCGAAGCCCATCAGACACTCGCCGCCCAAGCCGAGCGGATGGGTTGTGAAGACGTTTGGCTCGTGGGTGAGGCTTTCGATGGCTGTGCGCCCTCACTCCGCCACTTTGCCAATGTGGAGGAAGTCGCACAACAACTCACGCAGCAGCCCGTCGAGGGCCGGCTCATTCTCATCAAAGGCAGCAACGGCACACGCCTCTTCACGCTGCCCACATTGCTCTGACGAACAGACCCATTCAGGATGCGCCTCATCAAACGACTCGACCTCTATATTCTCAAAAAGTTCCTCCCGCTGTTTGTGGGAGCCTTTTGCATTTGCCTTTTCGTCTTTATGATGCAGTTCACTTGGCGCTACATCGATGAACTCATAGGCAAAGGATTGTCGCTCGACATTTTGGCGCAGTTTTTTTGGTATATGGCCATTACGCTCGTTCCCACGGCGTTGCCTTTGGCCGTTTTGCTGGCCTCGCTCATCACTTTCGGCAATATGGGTGAGCAACTCGAACTGCTCTCAATGAGGGCTGCCGGCGTGCCGCTCCTTCGCATCATGCGGCCCATTATGGTGCTGGTCGTTGCCTTGACGGGCATATCGTTTTACTTTCAAAACAAAACATCGCCTGAGGCACAAATCAACCTGCGCACCCTGCTCATCAGCATGAAACAGGCACAGCCTGCCGTCGAAATACCGGAGGGAGTCTTTTATAACGAAATACCCAACTACAACCTCTACGTCAAAAAGAAAAATGCCGCTACCGGCATGCTCTATGACGTGATTATCTATAAAACAGACCAAGGCTTCGAGCGTCAGCAAATAGTCCTCGCCGACTCAGGACGTCTTGAAATGTCGGCAGACAAACTTCACCTCAAACTCGACCTGTGGCAAGGCGCACAGTTTGGCGACCCTCCTATGCAAAACACCATGGGACAGGCACAGACCACTTCGCCCTTCAATCGCGAAACCTTCGGCTACAAGCAGTTTATCATCGACTTCGACAGCAACTTTGCGCTGATGGACCAAGCCCTGTTGCGCAATATGCCGCAAGCCAAAAGTATGCGCGAGATTGAGCAGAGCGTAGACTCCATGCAACGCGGACTCGACAGCATCGGCCACCGAAATTATGAAGAAGCGCGTGAGCGATGGTATGCCATGCCGGCTCTGTTGCCGGCAGACTCAGCTCGATTGGCAAAGAAGACTCTGCCCTTCGACACGCTCTTGGCACGCACCGATGCCACCGCGCGCCATAATGCCCGGCAAATGGCTATGCGCACCATCCGCTCGGCCCAGTCGGAATTGGAATGGAAAAGCCAAAACGTCAAAGAAGAATACAATCTCGTGCGTCGCCACCAAGTGGAATGGCATCAGAAGATGACACTCTCTTTGGCCTGCCTGCTCTTCTTTTTCATTGGTGCCCCGCTCGGTGCCATTATCCGCAAGGGCGGTTTGGGTTTGCCGGCAGTCGTCTCGGTGTTTATCTTCATCTTCTATTACGCCATCAACACAGCCGGAATGAAGCAGGCGCGCGACGGCTCGCTCGATATGATTGTG
This sequence comes from Prevotellamassilia sp., assembly GCA_018383375.1. Classification (GTDB taxonomy): domain Bacteria; phylum Bacteroidota; class Bacteroidia; order Bacteroidales; family Bacteroidaceae; genus Alloprevotella. Next base: position 7,614 of record JAHAWW010000306.1, read on the forward strand.
GGCATGTGGGTCAGTTCGGCCGTGCTACTGCCCTTCGGCATTTTCCTCACTTATAAGTCAAACAAAGACTCGGTCGTGTTCAATGCCGAAGTTTACGTGGCTGTCATCTTCCGTCTGCTGGGTCTCCGCAATTCACGTCATTTGGCGCGTAAAGAGGTGGTCATCGACCGGCCCGACAATGTGTTGATGCTTGCAGAGGCAGACCGCCTGCGCTCAGCCTGTCGCGACTATGCTAACAGCCACAAGCTCTATATGGCGCCGAGCTATCTGCGCATCTTCTTCCGTCCACGCCCCGACCACCAAGTGGCCCAAATCAATGCAACCCTCGAAGCCATCGTCGAACAACTGTCCAACAGTCGCAACAACCGAGTGATAGCCCTGCTCAACCGTTTCCCCATCATCTATGTCAATGCCCACACCTCGCCTTTTGAGCGGCGTTGGACTTCGGCGCTTGCCGGTTTGTTCTTTCCCCTGGGCTGTCTGTTGTGGTTGAGAATATGGCGTTTCAGACTGCGGCTCTGGCGAGATATGAAAACCATCGTGGCCACCAGCGACCGTCTCGAACCCACTTTGAGGCAAATCATCAGCGAGGAAAACGCCCCTGCCGCCCATTCCCTCTCAGCCGAACTCGAGTCCGAGGTGGCGAGGGTGAAGAAAGCCGACAAGTTCAAGCATTGGCTCAAATGGCTTGCGCTGATAGTCTTGGCTTTTGCCGCTGGGTGGTATGCCTACCGCTATTTCAAGCGTCAAGCGCGCCGTCAGCCGGCACCAGTCGAACAATCTGCTCCGTCGCCTAAGCCCACCGAAGTCTCTACGCCCCAATCCACCGGCCATTCGGCCACCGAGCGTAAGTCAGACGAACCCTCCGAGGGATTGCGCCGCATGCAGCAACTTTCTGCCCCAGAGCGCACGGCGTCTCCTTTCAGATAGTCACCAGCCAGGGCTTCATCATCCGTCACACCCAAGCACTCATTATATATATAATATGGAAAACAACCCTCTTG
>JAHAWW010000309.1 GCA_018383375.1 Prevotellamassilia sp.
ATAGCATGACACCTGCGGACCCCACAATCCCTCAGCGTCTTGGACGCGGAGGGTTATCGTATGGAGACCGGGGCTGAGCGAGGAGATGTCGACGGGCTCGGGCTTGGAGGCGGAAGCGACACCAGACTGCATATGGCCGTCTATCCAGTATTGGTGCTGGGCGATGGCGCTTGAACCTTCGCTGCCCGTGGCATACGGCTTGACAAAATAGCACGACACCTGCGGACCCCACAATCCCTCAGAGTCTTGGACGCGGAGGGTGAGCGTGTGGAGGCCGGGACTGAGCGATGAGATGTCTATGGAGGCATGGTCGGATGTCAGTTCTCCGGCCCCGGCGATGCCGGCGTCGAGCCAATACTGCCGCACGGCAATGTCTTTTTGTGCTGTGGCGACGCATGTCATTGTCAATGCCGCCGCCATCAGCAGATATCTTATTCTGTTCATAGCCTTCTTTCCGTTCGTTGTTATTTCACGCCGGCTTCGTATGTGACACCGAGGCTGGTGCCGCTGACCGTGGCGCTGAGATTGGCCACATAGGGTTTTGAGGGCACTTTGTTCCATCCGGCACCACCCGACGGGCCGATGGGTGTGCCGTCTGTGCCTTGATAGGTGGCTTCGTCTTTAAGCTGGAATGTGCGGCTCTCGGTATACAAGCCGTCTTCGGCATCGGCAAAGACGTCGGCCGGGTCGACGTAGTAGCAGTTTTCGATGATATTGTTGTCGCGGACTGTACCGCCACCTGTGACGACGATACAATTTTTCACCGTGGCGTAGTTGCCTGTGGCCATACGATAGTATGGTCCATTGTTGTAGATGATGCTGTTGGTCCACACAAACTGCGCATACATATTATAATTATGGTAGTCGTAGTCTCTGTTGATCTGCGTTCCCACGAAAGTGTGGTCTATGTTCACAGAACTGTTGTCGTTGAAATAATTGATTTCGCCCCACACATAGCAGTTGGAGATGAGCAGACCGCTGGCTACCAATGAAGTCGCACCCGACAGTCCGCCGCGCACGCGACTTTGCTTCACGACAACATTCTCAACGTCCTCGGCAAAAGTGATGTTTTCGGTGGTCTCGCATCTCTGCACCTTGACGTTCTTCATCTTTTTTACAAAAGCAAGAGTGCCTATGATTCTCACACCCTCAATGTGGAAGCCGCTGATGATGGTATCGGCCTTGCCCACTCTCAGGTGTCCGTTGATGGCGGTTATGGCAGTGTGTGTGTCTTCGTTGTCTTCAAATCCGGCACCGTAGATGGTCAGAGCCTTTTCGATGTTTACGGGCTCAAATGTGCCTTGGCTCAGGGTGATGATGTCGCCGTCTGCAGCGGCGGCGTAAGCCTCTTTAAGTCCCGTGCTGCCTTTGAAGACACTCACTTCTTCGCCATGCTGAAGGATGGCACTGATTTCGTCTGTACCTTGCGCACCTGCTGCCGACATGCAGCAGAGCGCGATGATTGATAAGAATAACTTTTTCATAATGCTGTTGTTTCTGTTTTGTTGATTGCCGTTGTTGATCATCTGGTCATGGCGTCATAGTTGACATTGAGGCTTTCGCCGCTCACCGTGGTGGTCAGGTTTTTCACCGCAGGCGTTTTGGGTGTCTTGCTCCATCCATACCGGATGCCGATTTCCTGTCCGTCGGTGCCAATCCACGTCGTGGGCTGCTTGATTTCGAAGGTTCGGGTGGCAGAATAGGTTGCCAATTCTGCGCCTGCGAAGATTTCTGTTATGTTGACGGTATAACAATTCTGGAAATCATTATTGGAGGCATTGTTGCTGTTATTGTCCCTGAAGATGCAGTTCTTTACAATGGCCCCTTGCGTATTGGCAAATGCCGCTTCACCGTATCTGCCAAATTGCGCGAATATGCTGTTGGTGCAAGTGTATGGCCCCACCCAGCTGCTTGTGATGCAATGGTCAATCTTGACACTGCTGCCGGCTTCGAAGGTGTTGATGGTGCCTTTCACATGACAGTTTTGTATGATGCAGTTGGCGGCTGTTTTGTTGTTGCCGTTGATGTCGCTATTCACGACACAGTTGACAATCGTTGTGTTGGTGTTTTCAATCAGATTGACGTTGCCGTTGACATAACATTTTTCCAGCACAAAGCCCTTTAAGGCTGCCTGGGCGTTGACCGTGGAGTTGAAGTATATTCCCTCCAGGCGAATGTCTTTGAGTGTGTCTCCTCCCGAGACACCAATGTTGAGCTGGCTGTTGAATTTGGTCACCTCGACACCGTTGGCGTCGTCTTTTTCAAAACCTGCGCCATAAATGGTGATGGACTTGGTGATGTTCGAAACGTTGAACGAACCGGATGAGAGCATAATCACATCCCCGTCGGCTGCTGCCGCATTGGCATTGACAAAGGCATTCGCGCCCGTGAAGACACTCATGTCGCTGCCGTGGTGTAGCACAGCTGTCATGATTTCGTTCTGCGCCTTTGCAGCCGCCAGACCGCAGAAGGCTAAGATTGACAATAAGATTTTTTTCATAATAAATGAGTGGTTTATTTGGTGGTGTATCTGTTGTTCATCCAGACCGAAGAGTTGAAGAATTGAAGTGTCGAAGAGTTCTTCGTCTCTTGATGTTGACGAAGGCAAAGATAGGAAAGAGCATAACGAG
>JAHAWW010000311.1 GCA_018383375.1 Prevotellamassilia sp.
GTCGTGGCTCTCGGTGGTCAGCCGGTGGCGGCCGGGATAGAGCAGGGCCAGACGCCGACGGCTGTTTTTAAGCCCCATGTGCTCACGGGGAGCACGCACGGCAAATATGCGGTTTGAGGTGGTGAGCTGCAGTTGCCCGTCGGTCTCGGTCAGGCTGATGTGGATGGTGGAGCTCACATCGGGCGAAACACCGTGGGTGAAACAGTTTTCAACAAAGCTGATGAGCAGCATGGCGGGATGGCGAGCTCGGGGTGGGCGATGGCTATGTGGAGACTGACGGTGGTTTTGTCGCTCAGACGTAGCGACTGCACAGCTACGTATTGGCGGATGTAGGTGGTCTCGTCGGCCAACGACACGTAGTCGCGACCAGACGAGGTGTGGACGTAGCGCATCATGGCGATGAAGCGCTCGAGCGACGGCAGGGCATGGGGGCTTTGGGTCAGAAAAAGACCATAGAGCGCGTTGAGCGTGTTGAACATGAAATGGGGCTTTATCTGGGCCTTGTAGAGCTCGATTTCGGCTTTGTCGCGCTCGGCCTCGGCTGCCCTGAGCCGCGACTTCTGCTTGTGGCTTTGTGCGAGAAGTCCCACGGCAAAGCTGAAGGCCTCGACCATCATAAACAGGGCCCAAAGCGCTTGTTGATAGGGGCGTATCTGTGGCAGACGCCGAACAATGCCCTCGTCGTGGATGTTGGGCTGGGGCACGTAGAGCTCTATGCCAGAGAGTATGAGGGTGACAACGACTGAGCCCACCATCAACCCGACACCAACAAGCTTGCGCCGCCGGCTGCCAAACAAGAGGGGGATGGTGAGGGCGCGGTTGACTGCGTAGACCACATAGAGCCACACACCGGATAGCAGCATGTAGGCGGTGAAGTGGTGGAGCCAGCGCTCAATGGGCAGCAGCCCTACCATCACTGGCAAAACAACGAGGCAGAAGGCAAGGTCGATGGCGCGTGTCAGAGAGGTCATGGCGGGGTGGGAATGGAGGAGAAGGAGGTTGATGATGGGGCAAAGTTAGCGATTTTGGCGAGATATGAACCGCTGGCTCACCGGTCGCTCGCCACTACTTTTGTGCCCCTCGCCACCACACTGCACCGGCGGGCGAGGGGTGTGTGGACTAAACGTGTATTTTTGCCTCTCAGAAAAAACGGTTTTGCCGAGATGGCCTTGTGGCTGTCTCTCTCGCTTCGCTCCCCCGACTCCTGGCCCTGGGGGCTGGCACAATAAAAAACGAAGAAGAAGTATTTCAAAAAAAGTCAGAAAGTAATGACCGTAAAAACTTTTATCGACCGTCCGATTTTGGCCGGCGTTGTCTCTGTGCTCATCGTGGTGGTGGGATTGCTCGGACTCGTGCGCCTGCCCATTGAACAGTTTCCCAACATTGCTCCGCCCACCGTGCGCGTGACGGCCACCTACACCGGGGCCAACGCCGAGACGGTGTTGAAAAGCGTCGTCGTGCCGCTCGAAGAGTCGCTCAACGGTGTGGAAGATATGATGTATATGACCTCGACCGCCACCAACACCGGCACGGCGACTGTCACCATCTATTTCAAACAAGGCACCGACGCCGACATGGCCGTGGTGAATGTGCAAAACCGAGTGGCCTCGGCTCAGGGATTGCTCCCGGCAGAAGTCACCAAAAGCGGCGTGACCGTGAGAAAACGACAAAATAGCACACTCAAGGCTATCACCCTGTACAGCCCCAACGACGCGTACGACGCCAATTTCCTGACCAACTACATGAAAATCAACATCGAGCCCCAAATATCGAGAATTGCAGGCGTGGGCGAGGTGAATATCTTCAGTGCAGAATATGCCATGCGCATCTGGCTCGACCCAGCTAAAATGGCGCAGTATGGCCTCGTGCCGGCCGATGTGGACAAGGTGCTGGCCGACCAAAACGTGGAGTCGCCAACAGGAACCCTCGGAGCTGAATGGCCCACGACGTTTCAGTATGTGCTCAAATACAGAGGCAGGCACGAGCAGGTAGACGAGTATGAAAACCTCGTGGTCAGAGCCCTGCCCGACGGCCATGTGTTGCGACTCAAAGACGTGGCCACGGTGGAGCTCGGCGCCGTGAATTATGCCATGATAAGCCAGACGAGCGGACACCCCGGAGCCAACGCCATGATTGCACAGACGGCCGGCTCGAACGCTAATGAGGTGATTATCGAAATTGACAAAACCCTCGACGAAATACGAGACAACCTGCCGGCAGGCATGGAGCTGACCGACATTTCGAGCACAAAAGATTTTCTCGACGCCTCTATACACAAGGTGATTGAAACCCTCATCATCGCCCTCGTGCTCGTGGTGATGGTGGTGTATGTGTTTCTCCACAGTTTCAGAGCCACCGTCATACCCGTGTTGTCGATAATCGTGTCGCTGACGGGCACGTTCGCCTTTATCTATGCCGCAGGGTTCACCCTCAACATGCTCACGCTCTTTGCCCTCGTGCTCGTCATTGGCACGGTGGTGGACGACTCGGTGGTGGTGGTCGAGGCTGTGCAGGCACGTTTTGACGAAGGCGAAACCGACCCCTATCGCGCCACACTCGCCGCAATGGGCAACCTCACCACGGCACTCGTCACCACCACCGTGGTGTTTATGGCGGTCTTCATTCCGGTGTGTTTCATCGGTGGCACATCGGGCGCCTTCTATCAGCAATTCGGCCTCACTATGGCTGTGGCCGTGGGCATCTCGCTCGTGAACGCCATGACCCTCTGCCCCGCACTGGCTGCCCTGCTGATGCGCCCAAACAACAACGTCGGGCAGCGGAAAACAACGTTTGTCGAGCGCTTTCATCGGGCTTTCGACCAGTCGCTGGGCGCCACCATCGGCCATTACCGCAAGGGGGTGCTCTTCTTCTTAAAAAACGGCTGGCTCGTGGGCGTGCTCTTCATCCTTGCCCTGGCCGGACTGTGGGTCTTGATGGCTTCGACCAAAACCGGACTTGTGCCGCAAGAAGATATGGGCACCATCAGCCTGAATGTGCAGGTGGCGCCCGGCTCAAGTCTGGCTCAAACCGACACCGTGATGACGCAGGTGGAGGAGGCGATAAAAGACATCCCCGAAATCAGCATCTACTCTAAAGTCACGGGCAAAAACGCACGCCACGAACAGTCGGCATCGGCAGGCTCTTTTAACATCCGACTCAAAGACTGGAGCCAGAGAAACGGAAACGAACACGACATCAATGCCGTCATCAAAGAGATTTACAAACGCACGGCGGCAATCACCTCGGCAGAGGTCAGAGCGTCGCAACAGCCCATGATTTCGGGATACGGCACGGGCAGCGGATTTGAACTCTATGTGCAAGACCGAAAAGGCACCACCACACAAGCCTTGCTCGAAGCCACAAGAACCTTTATCGACTCGCTCAACGCACGCCCCGAAATCTCAAGAGCCTACACCACATTCGACACGAAATATCCACAATATATGGTCGAGGTGGATGCCGCAAAATGTATGAGGCGCGGCGTGTCGCCAGCCGATGTGCTGGCAGCCCTGGCGGGGTATGTCGGCGGCAGCTATTCGTCAAACCTCAATCGGTTCACCAAACTTTATCGCGTGATGGTGCAGGCTTCGCCTCAAGACCGGCTCGACACCGAAGCCCTGAAACGGATGTTTGTGAGAACCTCGACCGGTGAAATGGCTTCGGTCGACAATTTCATCACCCTGACCAAAGTGTATGGGTCAGAAAGTCTGTCGCGGTTTAATCTCTTCCCCTCAATAGCTGTCTTTGGCGAGCAGGGCGAAGGCTACAGTTCGGGCGAGGCCATAGCCGCCATCAAGGAGGTGGCCGAGCGCTGTCTGCCCGTGGGCTTTGGCTACGAATTTGGCGGTATGTCGCGCGAAGAGTCTTCAGCCGGCAACGCCTCCGTTTGGGTGTTTTGCATCTGCCTGGCTTTCGTCTATCTGATATTGTGTGCGCTCTACGAAAGCCTCACCGTGCCTCTTGCCGTCATTGCCGCCGTGCCCTTTGGACTGGTGGGGAGTTTTGTCTTTGCCCAATGGTGGGGGCTGGAGAATAACATCTATATGCAAATCGGCTTGATAATGCTCATCGGTCTTTTGGCCAAGACGGCTATCCTGCTGACCGAATATGCCACAGCGCGCCGCAAAGAGGGGCTCAGCCTGCTCGCAGCGGCAACCTCGGCAGCAAAAGCGCGTTTCAGACCCATCATAATGACGTCTGCCACTATGATTTTCGGTATGCTACCACTGATGTTTGCTTCGGGGGTGGGGCGGAGCGGCAATGTCTCGGTGGGCGTCGGCACCGTCGGCGGACTCGTCTTTGGCACACTCGCCCTGCTCTTTATCGTCCCTCTCCTCTTCGTCGTCTTCCAGTGGCCGCATGAGAAGATGAAGAATTAAGATAAGGAATAAAGAATAATGAATGTAGAATGAAAACGAAGAATGAAGATGATGAATGCCTAAAAGCCTATCCCTCCCGCTCCTTTCAGCTCTCCAGCTCGTGGCGATAGTCGGAGGGCGAAAGGCCCGTGGCATTCTTGAA
>JAHAWW010000313.1 GCA_018383375.1 Prevotellamassilia sp.
AAAAAGGTCAGAGTGAAAATCAGCAGAGTTTGCGCGAACCGTCGCCGATGACTACATCGATGACGATGGGCTTCTTGCCATATTTCTCGGCAAATTTCTCTACGACGGTCTTCTTGAAGTTGTCGACGAGTTCGTCGGCCACGAGGTTGATGGTGCAACCGCCGAAACCGCCACCCATGATGCGCGAACCGGTCACGCCCACTTCCTTGGCCACGTCGTTGAGGAAGTCGAGTTCTTCGCAGCTCACCTCATACTCCTTGCTCAGGCCGTAGTGGGTTTCATACATCATTTTGCCGACCATTTCATAATCGTCGTGTTCGAGAGCGTCGCAGACGGCCAACACACGTTCCACTTCGCCAATGACGTAGCGGGCACGTTTGTATTCATCACCAGTGATTTTGCCTTTCACTTCGTCAAGCATTTCCATGCTGGCATCGCGCAGAGACTCCACTTCGGGATGGGTCTGTTTGATGATTTCGGCCACGTGCTCACACTGCAGACGGCGCTCGTTGTAGGGCGAACCAGCGAGTTCGTGTTTCACGCAGCTGTTGACGAGGATGAGCTGATAGCCTTTGGGGTTCCAGGGGAAATACTGGTATTCACCGCTGCGGCAGTCGAGGCGCATGAGGCTACCTTTGCGACCAAACACAGAGGCAAACTGGTCCATGATGCCGCAATTGCAGCCCACGTATTTGTGCTCGGTGCGCTGTCCCACGCGGGCCAGTTCCATCTTTTCGATTTTGTTATCACCCCAGAGGTCGTTGAGGGCGAAAGCATAGGTGCTCTCGAGGGCTGCCGACGAAGACATACCTGCACCGAGGGGCACATCACCGGCAAAAGCGGTGTTGAAACCTTCTACGGGTACGCCGAGGGCCATCATCTCGCGGCAAACGCCGAAGATGTAGCGCGCCCAAGTGGCTTTGGGGCCGGCCTCATCGTCGAGGTTGAACTCTACGTAGTCTTTGAGGTCGATTGAATAGGCGCGCACGTTGCGGGTGCCGTTGGGTTTGATTTCGGCAATCATACCCTGCTCTACGGCGCCGGGGAATACAAAACCATTATTATAATCGGTGTGCTCTCCAATCAGGTTGATGCGGCCGGGGCTGGCATACACACTGCCGGTTTCACCATCAAAATGTTTTACGAAGCGACTTCTTACGTCTTCTATTGTCAGTTTCATGGGCGTATAGTATTAGGAGGTTAATGAATTTGTCTGAGAATATTAGTCTTCGCGCTTGGTCACGCGGCTACCGATGAGGGCATAGAAAAGCAGGTAGGCTGCACAGAAGGCCACAACCCAGAAGCTGGCCATGTAGCCGGCCACGTCGGCCACCAGACCCTGAATGAACATCATCACGGCGCAACCGAACACCATGGTCATGAACAGACCCGAAGCGATGGCGGTGTATTTGCCGAGACCCTCAACGGCCATGTTGAAGATTGAGCCCCACATCACACTGGTGCAGAGACCAATGAGCAAGAGGGCAAACACGCCGACGGGAATGTCTTGGGTGATGAACGAAAGTGTAGACCAGTCTACGCCGGGGAAGGGCACGAGCACGGTGCGGGGTGCAAACATACCGAACAACACGAGCACAAGCGTCAAGATAGACACTGTCGTAATCATGGTGCGGGCGCTCACTTTGCTACCGATGGCAGCACCGACGAAACGACCGATGAGCATCATGAACCAATAGACGGCCACGAGCAGACCCACGATGTTTTCAGGTATTTTCAAGTCTTCGGTGAGGTGGAAGCCCACATAGCTGGGCACACCCACTTCGATACCCATATAAAGGAAGATGGCCAACAGACCGAGTGAGAAGTGACGGTGGCTGAGCGCACCCTTGATGAGGTCCACACGCACGGGGGCCTGTTCGGGCTCGTCGATTTTGGTGAACATAATCACCACGAAGGCCACGGCAAAGATGGCGAGGGCAATCATCAAAGCAGGCGTGGCATCGGCAATCTTAGCCTTTGACATATCGGCAATGAGCGCACCCATCAAGATGTAGCAAGCCACGGCAGCTGCCGAGTTAAACACGCCGCCAATCTGGATGAGCTGGTTGCCGGTGTTACCGCCGCCACCAAGCAGGTTGAGCATCGGGTTGACCACGCAGTTGAGGATACACATACACAGACCGGCGATGAATGCACCGATGAGGTAGACGGTGAATACAAGACCCAAGTTGGCCTGTGCGTCGAGCAGACCGCTGCACCACTGAATGAGAATACCGGCGGCACCCACCACGAGGCCAATCAGCGCCGTGCGCTTGTAGCCAAACTTGGCAATGAGCATACCGGCCGGAATACCCATAATGAGATAGGCCACAAAGTTGCCGTAGTTACCAATCTGGGCGAGCACCGTTGAGATTTCTCCCTGGTTTTTGATGATTTTGGCCATAGGGTTGCAAAGGTTTGTCACGAATGCAATCATGGCGAAGAGCGCAATCATCACCAAGATAGCGCCCCACTGTTTTTTTTGTTGACTCATGATAATTTAAGGTTATTATTTGTAAAGATTTGGATTAAAAATTCCGATGGTATTAGGGGTTGACAAAAAACACTGCGGCGGAAGGCCGTCTGCCTCGCGGGTGAGTGGGCAGGCCGTCTTCCGCCAATGTGGGTCATTCGGCCACGCCGAACTTATAGATGGTCTTTTGCGTATATACCTGTCCGGGTTTCAACACCACGGGTGGGAAATAGGCGCGATTGGGACTGTCGGGGAAATGTTGAGCCTCAAAGCAGAGGGCCGACCGACGGGGGAAGGTGGCACCGTGCTGGCCTTTGTAGCCGTCGGCCCAGTTGTCTGAATAAAACTGCACGCCGGGCTCGGTGGTGTAGACTTCCATGGTGCGGCCGCTCACGGGTTCGGTGATTTTGGCAGCAAAAGTCAGTTCGCCGGGTTCGCGTTTATTGAGTACGAAGCAGTGGTCATAGCCTGCGCCGTTTTTAATCTGCTCGTCGTCGGCATCGATGCGCTCGCCCACGGCGTGAGGCTCGGTGAAGTCAAACGGTGTGCCTTTCACGCTGCGAATTTCGCCTGTGGGGATAGAGTTTTCGTCGATGGGAATGTAAAAGTCGGCGTTGATTTGGCAAATCACGTTTTCGGCCGATGGCGTGGGGTTGGCAATACCTGCAAGCGAGAAGAAACCGTGGCTCGTCATATTGACAATGGTCTTCTTGTTGGTCGTGCCCTTATAGTCGATTTTGAGTTCGTTGTCGTCGCTGAGCGAATACATCACCGTCATCGACAATTCGCCGGGAAAACCTTCTTCATAATATGCTGAAACGTAGCGCAATACGAGCGAACTTTCATTGATTTGTTCAGCATCCCACACTCTGGCGTGGAAGCCCGTTGGGCCACCGTGCAGGTGGTTGGGTCCGTTGTTGATGGCCAGGTGATATTCTTTGCCGTTGAGCGTGAAGCAACCTTTACAAATGCGGTTGCCATATCGTCCCACGAGGGTGGAGAGGAAGGGTTCGGGCGAGTTGATGCAATCATCGATGTTATCGTGTCCCTGAATGACGTTGGCCACGTTGCCGTCTCGGTCGGGCACCATAATGGCCACGATGGCGCCGCCATAGTTTGTGATGGCCACTTCCATGCCGTTATCGTTGGTCAGGAAAAACAGGTCGGTCTCTTTGCCGTTAATAACCTTCTGAAAATCTTCTTTTTTGAGCCCGCTGAGGGCTTTAGTTGCGTGTTCCATAGTTTTAAGGCTTTAGTATCTCTCGCAAATTTGATAATAAGTTTTGAAAAAGCAAAGCACAGAGGGCAGAAAAATAGGCAAGGGGCGCGCGAAAGGGGGCGAAAGGGCTACGGGTCACAGCCAGACAAGCCATGAAAGTTGGAGCAAGCCGAGAGCAGTCAAACTTGTTTGAATTGCCGAGGCGCGAATTATCGTGCAAGTGAGAGCAGAACAACAAACTTGTTTGATTGTAATGCCGAGCGCAGCCGATAATCTCGAAGAAGAATTATCGTGCAAGTGAGAGCAGAACAACAAACTTGTTTGATTGTTCTGCTACAATCAAGAAGAGTGGGATTAACAGCATTCTTACTTCTAACCCCATTTCAATATTGAAAGAGCATCTCTATTGTTACAGGATTCCGTTGTCGGTATCTTTGTTGTTCAGTGTTTTGCTTGCCGATTTGTACTTATTGCCGTGAGACATGCGCCAAGATACGCCAAGGATTAGGCAATTGCCACTACTTCTGTCATAGCCCGTTGTTAGTTTATGAAAGTCTCTGTTTAGAATTTCGCCCTCGTAGGATTTGTATTTTTTGCAGAAAGGATTATTATAGGCAAGTGAGAAACTCCAATCTTTATATCTGTATGAACCATTTAGCACAACAGACGCTCCCTGATATCCCCTCCCTTCGCCTTCAAGAACACGATAGCCGTTGTCTGCGTAAGCTTGAAGGGTAAATCTGCCGAGATATGCAGTTATGCTGCCCATACAGAACCATGAGGTATAGAAGTGCGAGTAGTCATTGCCATAATTGAAACATCGTTGCATTCCTCCGTATGCGGATGTCTGAAGTTTCTCCGGCAAAATCCAATAGCTTGCGTATGCAGCCAATTGCAACAGGTCTATCTCCTTCTGATTTATCTGAGTATAGATAAACTTGTCGTCTGCAGTTCGCTCGTAATGTGCCCTATTAGGTTTGTAACAATAGCGATAAAAACCGTTTATAAATGTGCTCCATCTTTGGTTGTTGTATGATAATCGTAGGCTTTGATCCATATCTCTGCTTGGTTTCAGGGAGGGGTTGCCTACAGTATATTCCATGCTGTTTGTCATTATCGTTGCATCATTGGTCATCGCTATGCGGGATGCTCTGTCGCCCATATCTAATGTGTAACTCAACTGCATGCCATTCTTGAATTGATATGCCAAAGACGCTTTGAGACGAAACGTCCAAAAGTCGTAGTTGTGTTCATTCTGATTGTAATGTATGTAACTCACTCCTAATCCTAACGCATAACGGAAGTCTTTCAACATACCTTTGATTTCACCGAACCCATAAAGGTTATTGTTGTTCATTTCTGTCAGGGCATAGGCATCGCCAAGATAGTCATTCTTGGTGTATTTATATCTGTAATTCAATCCCGCCGAAAAGACAAAAGGTTTCAGCTTATTCTCGTAGATTACCTCGGTAAGAGCAGAGGCAGTCCTTCCCTTTACATCATACTTGTAAGGAGCCCCTTCATCGAAATAGTTGCTTGTATTCGTATGGATGTAGGTACCCACGGCATTTGCTGTTATTGACTGGCGAGCAGTAAGCTGTCGGAACAGGTATAGGTCAAGCACAGGTGAATTGGAACGGCTGCTATTGCTATATGTAGCCGTCTGATATTGACCGTCATCGACAACACCTTTTATACTGTAATTGCCAGGCTCATTGCCTATATTGTCACTCAACGAAACCTGAAAAACGTATGCTGTGCTGTCAGCATAGTTATATGTGAGTTTGACATTATGCGTAAGACCTTTACGAAGCGTTTCCACATCATTGCGCCGGGTGGTACGAATACGGCCATCGTTCAAAGTATAATCGGCAGTTTCTTTCACCTCAGATCCATTCGATTTGTTACCGCTGAAATCATACGAGGCAGATAATTCACTCTTGCCAGAGTTCCATTTGCCATACACCATGCCATCTCCTTGCCATGTTGTCAATAATGATGTGACATCACTTCCAAGTGTATAACCAGTGTCATTGCGCTTGGTGACGATATTGACAACGTATGCAATGTCTTCGCCATATCGCACACCGGGGTTGTCTATAAAGTCAACCTTTCCGATAAGCTTTGGATCAAGTGCCAGCATCTCTTCCTTGCCAACAATGATTCCGTTGATGCGAATCTGCACGCCACCACGATTGTCAATGGCAGAGACGGAGTGGGTAACATTGTCAATGCGAAGATTGGGCAAAGAGAGTTTTTGAAGAAGACTATACCCGTTGGTTGATGCACTCTTCTGCGCATCGGTTGGATAGATCATCTGACCGTCAACCTTACTGACAACCTTCGCGCCTTTTACAGTTACTTCAGAGAGAGTGACCGACTTCTCTTCATTCTGAGCTAAGGCCGGGAATGAGGAAATGGATAGAAAAAGAATGGGAATGATTCGTTTCATATTTGTCATTTTGTTGCTTGTTTATAAAGCATACACTCAGGGCCGGAGTGAACGTCCAAAAAAGTTGTGGATGCAAAATGACAAACAAATCAGGGAAACACCAATTTTTCTAACTGACATTTCCCTGACATTACTCTGACAACAACCTAACTACTTGAGTTCCAATGTGTAGCTTTTGCCTCTATCAGACTCGATTTTTAAGTTGCTATGTTCTTCAATGATAGGCTTCACACGTTTGATGAGCGTGTAAAGTGTGTCGCTGGCATCAGGTTTATTAGGCCAGAGACGGTCACATATCTCTTGTTTTGAAAGAGAATGACCCTCTGAGTTCATGAACATTTCAAGCAGAGTGTGCTGCATAGGTGTGAGACGAATATGCTCACCCTTTGTTGTCATGAACTTCTCGTTAGCATAGACAAGTCCGCCATAGTGCATACCATCAATGAGAAGTTCCGGCTTGAATCGTCTCCTATACCAAAGACTACCCATCATCCATAGTATTCCTGCAACCAAAAGCGCCCCTGATGCTCTTTGGTCAGATAGCATAAAGACAGTCATGAAATCGCAGTTTGCCTCTGCCACCATTTCTGTCTCTTGCCTCTCACCTCGGCGAACTGTTCTCATGGCAATACATGCTGTATCTTTCAATTCTGCAATTGTAAGATAGTTGCGGTAACATCGGATGGTATCAGCACTGACCACGTCACACCGCATCTCAGCCAGTGTAAGTTCCAATGCATTGTTTACATCCTTATCAATTCTGTCAGATGCACTTCGATAGCTACACATGCTCGAACAGAAAGCAGACGCCATGATAAAGAGGAACATTAAAAATGGAAGTTTCTTCATACTTTAATCGTTGTTACATTGATTGACGCCATTTTCATTTGCACTTTTAAATCGTAGAATCGGCTATATAGTCAACAAGCAAGTGCAATATTAAGGAAAATGTTTGAAGCACTCTTTCACTGGAGTTGAAAAATTGTGAACTTTCAAGATAGAAATGCGAAAGGGAGCGAAGGGGGCTACGGGTCACAGCCAGACAAGCCATGAAAGTTGGAGCAAGCCGAGAGCAATCAAACTTGTTTGAATTACCGAGGCCCTTTCAGGGCTTGCTCCGCCGCTCAACAACATACAAATGCATGCCACATACAAATCCTGTTTCAAACGCCCCACCCTCCCTACTTTGTCTTTTTCGTTTCGCTGCTCAATGCTTATCTTTGGGGCAAGGAAGAAGAGACAGCCCCGCAAAGGGGCTTTATTTTTCATTTTCAAGCACTTACAGCCACAAGAACAGCACCTGCGGGGCCTATTCCCGTAGCCTCAGGCCTTATGCGCGTACGTATTTTCCTTATGATTAGTTTCTGCGAAGGCCTTTTGGCGTGTTTTTTCCCCTCATCTGCATCAGCCCACATGGTTTTTCAACTTTTCTCCAACTTTTTTTGTCACACTCAACCCCACTTTTGAACACACAATTGGAGGGGCTGTAGAGCTGAATGGAAAAAATTGTGTGTTCGGCCGCCCTGAAAGGGCAGCCAAACACGGATGAAATGCTTC
>JAHAWW010000220.1 GCA_018383375.1 Prevotellamassilia sp.
CCGAAAGACTGCGTTCCAACATCAAATAGGCGGCGTATGAGTCGGTAATGGCGGGGGAAGACATATATATTATTATATAAGGTGTGGGAGGGAGGGGGAAGAGCAAGTCAATTATTACAAGTTTATTTGACTTTGCTACCGGCTTGCACTAACTTTCGCCTGTACGGCGCAAGTTAGGCTGCGCCTCGGCAAAGCCAAATTAAAACAAGTTTTATTTGTCTTTGCTCTCGGCTTGCACTAACTTTGCAAAAGAAATAACGACACAAAGTTAAGGAATTCTTCTATCTCACTTGCCACACGCTATGAAGATATTGATAATGAACGGTCCCAACCTCAATCTGCTGGGACAAAGAGAACCCGGAATATATGGCTCGGGCACAATGGACGACTGCCTCAACGCCTTGCGCACACTACACCCCAGAGTGGAAATTGACTACTACCAAAGCAACATCGAAGGCGAACTCATCAACCGCCTTCAGGCTGCCATGAACGAACATATCGACGGCGTGGTGCTCAACGCCGGGGCCTATACCCACACGTCCATAGCCCTGCACGATGCCATACGCTCCGTCAACTTCCCCGTCATCGAAGTGCACATCTCCAACGTGCACCAAAGAGAAGATTTCCGCCACCACTCCATGATTTCGCCGGCTTGCAAGGGGGTCATCTGCGGGTTCGGACTCAACTCCTACCGCCTCGGCGTGGAGGCCATCATCTATGCCCGACAAGAGAACTAAGTTCCGACACAACAAACTAAACTCATGTACAAGAAAACTAAAATCGTAGCCACCATCTCAGACGCCCGCTGCGACATCGGCCTGTTACGCTCACTCTATGAAGAGGGCATGAACGTGGTGCGCCTCAACACCGCACACCAAGGACCGGAAGGCATGCGACGCGTCATCAACAACGTGCGCGAAGTGTCAAGCCGCATCGCCGTACTGATAGACACTAAAGGACCAGAAGTGCGCACCACACGCACCGAACGCCCCATCGAACTGCAACGCGGCGACCTCGTCGAAATCATCGCCAACCCAGACGCCGTCACCACACCAAACCAAATCTCGGTGACCTATGGCGGATTTGTCAACGACGTACCCACAGGGGCACATATCTTGATTGACGACGGCGAGGTGGGGCTTTTTGTCGAAGAAAAAAACGCCAACGCACTGATATGCCGCGTGGAAAACGACGCCACACTCGGCTCGCGCAAAAGTGTGAACGTGCCCGGCGTGCGCATCAACCTGCCGGCACTCACCGAGCGCGACAAAACCAACATCGCCTTTGCCATCGAAGCCGACGTGGCCTTTATCGCCCACTCCTTCGTCAGATCTAAAGAAGACGTGGCCGCCGTGAGACAAATGCTCGACGAGGCAGGAAGCGACATACGCATCATTGCCAAAATCGAAAACCAAGAGGGCGTAGACCACATTGACGAAATCATCGAAGCTGCCGACGGCATCATGGTGGCAAGAGGCGACCTGGGCATCGAAGTGGCACAAGAACGCATTCCCGGCATACAACGACGACTCGTCAACAAAGCCATACGCGCACACAAACCTGTCATCGTGGCCACGCAGATGCTGCAAAGCATGATCAAAAACCCACGCCCCACCCGCACCGAGGTGACCGACATCGCCAACGCCGTATACTCACACGCCGACGCCTTGATGCTCTCTGGCGAAACGGCTTATGGCGACTATCCCGTCGAAGCCGTGCGCGTGATGGCCACAGTGGCTGCGCAAGCCGAAAATGACACCTTCGACGACCTCCCCGAAGTGGATGTGCCACTACCCAAACACCCCGACGTGACCGAGTTCTTCGCCAAAGAAGCCGTGATGGCCACCCATCGCATGCGCCTTAAAGCCATCATTACCGATAGCTTCACTGGCCGCACTGCCCGATATGTGTCGTCCTATCGCGGACGTTGTGCCGTCTTGGCCATTTGCTATAAAGCTAAAACCGTGCGACACCTGGCCTTGTCTTATGGCGTCTACGCGCTCTATATGCCCATGAAGAGCTACGGCCACGAGTTTCTCCTCGCAGCGCTGCGCCGACTTATCAAAGACGGCGTCGTGGGACTCGATGACCGTATCTGCTATCTCGGCTCGCAACGCAAAGAACAAAGCACCTCGTTTATGGAAATGAACATCGTGGGCGAACTCTTCAAAGAAGAGGGTATCGAAACGCCGCAACAAGTGGCTGGCACACACTAAAACGTCACGCTGTTTCACCCCTTAGTCCCTCCTATGCCTTCAAGCCCCAATAACAACCGGCACAAAGAGAGCCAAATCGTCGACGCACGCGAACGGGCCGAACGTCTTGACGACTACATGACGGCACATTCGTCGAAAGAAGATGACTATATGGCACGACTCTATCGCGCCACACAGACTCACCTGCTCCGCCCACGTATGGCATCGGGACACCTTCAAGGCCTGCTGCTGCGTATGCTGACACAAATGATCAAGCCGCGCATCGTGGTGGAAATAGGCACCTACTCGGGCTATTCGGCACTCAGCATGGCGGCCGGTATGGACGAGGGCGGCGTCATCTATTCATTTGAAATCAACGACGAGCAAGAAGACTTCACCAAACCTTGGCTCGAAGGCGCACCCTATCCCGCCAAAGTGGAAATGATAATCGGCAACGCGCTCGACTTGCTCCCACCGATGGACATCAAGGCCGATATGGCTTTCATCGACGGCGACAAAAGACAATATGCCAACTACTACACGCTGATTATGTCGAAACTCAAAACAGGGGGCTGGCTGCTGGCCGACAACACGCTTTGGGACGGCCATGTGACAGACCCAGACTACGACGGCGACGCTCAAACGCAAGGCATCAAGG
>JAHAWW010000322.1 GCA_018383375.1 Prevotellamassilia sp.
CTATTAACACAACTTTAACGCACATTTGCCAAAAATGTAATACTTAGTTTACATTTTACGCGTAAATATTGGCGCGAATGCTCAAATCCAATATTGCCATCCATGGTTGCCTTGCAGCCAATAAAAATTTAGTTTTTTTGTTGTTTCCGCGCATTTGCTGTAAATTTGCAGTTCCAACACACATCTTTCCGACACATCCCACACATATATTATATATAGTATACATTTTTCAGATTATGTCTCTCTCTACGCTTATGGCCGTTTCGCCCATCGACGGACGTTACCACGGCAAGACTGAAGCCCTCGCGCCTTACTTCTCAGAATATGCCTTGATGAAATACCGCGTCAGGGTGGAAGTGGAATATTTCATCGCTCTCTGCGACAGCAATCTGCCGGGACTTGAAGGCTTCGACAAAAACCGCTACGACGCGCTGCGCGACATTTATCGCAACTTCAGCATCCAAGACGCCGAGCGCGTGAAAGAAATCGAGAGCGTCACCAATCACGATGTCAAGGCCATCGAATATTTCATTAAGGAGCAACTCGATGCCATGGGGGGCTTCGATGCCTATAAAGAATTTATCCATTTCGGCCTCACCTCACAAGACATCAACAACACGTCTTTCCCCCTCATGCTCAAAGACAGCCTCGAGACGGTCTATGTGCCTATGGTGAAGCAGGTGATTGACTGCCTCAACGCCTATGCCGAAGAGTGGAAAGACATTCCTATGCTGGCCAAAACCCACGGCCAACCCGCCTCGCCCACACGCCTGGGCAAGGAGGTCAAGGTGTTTGCCTATCGCCTGGAGCGTGCGCTCGAGAGCCTGACCGACATCAAAATCACAGCTAAGTTTGGCGGCGCCACCGGCAATTATAATGCCCACCACGTGGCCTATCCCGACATCAACTGGCCGGCCTTCGGCGACAAGTTCGTGAGTGAGCGCCTCGGGTTGGTACGTGAAGCCTACACCACCCAAATCAGCAACTACGACACGCTGGCTGCCGTATTTGACGCCATGAAGCGCGTGCACACCGTGATTATCGACCTCGACCGAGATTTTTGGCAATATATCTCCATGGAGTATTTCAAGCAGAAAATCAAAGCCGGAGAGGTGGGTTCAAGTGCTATGCCACACAAAGTCAATCCCATCGACTTTGAAAACTCAGAGGGCAACCTCGGCATGGCCAATGCCGTGCTCGAACACTTGAGCCGTAAACTCCCCATCAGCCGCCTGCAGCGCGACTTGACCGACTCCACCGTCATCCGTAACATCGGCGTGCCCATGGGTCATGCCCTCATCGCCTTGAGCAGCACGCTCAAAGGTTTGGGCAAACTTTTGCTCAACGAAGACGCCATCAGTCGCGACCTCGACAACTGCTGGGCCGTCGTGGCAGAGGCTTTGCAGACTGTGCTTCGCCGCGAAGGCTATCCCCATCCCTACGAAGCCCTCAAGGCACTGACCCGCACCAACGCTGCCATAACCCAACAAAGCATCAGCACCTTCATCGACGGGCTTGACGTAAACGACAAAGTGAAGGCCGAGCTCCGCGCCATCACGCCCCATAACTACACGGGAATGAACTAAGACTTACACACTATTATATTATCAACACATGTCTGACAAAGATTTTGATTTCAAATCACCCGGTGAGACAGGCCGCGATGGTCAGTCTTCGGGATGGCGGCCCGCCGGCCGTTTTGCCGGCAAAAGCCGAGGAGGCTTCCGCCCCCGCCGTGACGGCGGATTTTCAAACGACGAAAACCCAAGAGAGAGAAACTACGGCCGCACATGCACACCCCGTGGCGAGCGTCCTTTCGACCGAGCCGGTGGCTCACGCTTCGACGGCGAGTCAAGAGGCGGTTTCGGTGGCGGTAATCGCTTTGGCAAAGCTAAACCCTTTGGGCGCAAACCTTTCAGAAACGAGGGAGGCGACGAAGGCTTTAGCCGTGACGGTGCTTGGAACTATGGCAGCGAGCGCAACAATTATGGCCGTGGCCGCGCAGCCTATGGCGGCGAAAATCATTATACCGGAACGCCCGGCGCTCGCGACCGCAAGTTTTCAAAGCCCTATAATCCTCACGCCAAATATAGTCATAAGAAACAACTCGAATATAAAGAGAAACACTACGACCCCAACGAACCGGTGCGCCTCAATCGCTTCTTGGCCAATTCCGGCATCTGCTCGCGTCGCGAAGCCGACAAATACATCGCCTCGGGCGTGGTGACGGTCAATGGAGAGGTCGTGACCGAACTCGGCACCAAGGTGCTCCGCACCGACACCGTGCTCTTCCACGACCAAGCCGTCAAGATGGAAAAGAAAGTCTACGTGCTGCTCAACAAGCCCAAGGGCTATGTCACCACAAGCGACGACCCACAAAATCGCCGCACCGTGATGGATCTTGTCACAGACGCATGTCGTGAGCGCATCTATCCCGTGGGCCGCCTCGACCGAAACACCACCGGCGTGCTCTTGCTCACTAACGACGGCGAGATTGCTTCAAAACTCACTCATCCCAAATTTTTGAAGAAAAAGATTTATCACGTCACTCTCGACAAGGCCGTGACGGCTGCCGACCTCAGACAAATTGCCGAAGGCATCAACCTTGAAGACGGAGAAGTGAAAGCCGACGCCATCGAATACGCCTCGCCCGACAGCAAAAAGGAAGTGGGCATCGAAATCCACTCCGGCAAAAACCGCATCGTGCGCCGCATCTTCGAACACCTTGGCTACAACGTGGTGAAATTGGACCGCGTCTATTTTGCCGGCCTCACCAAAAAGAATGTCAAGCGCGGCGATTGGCGCTACCTCACTGAGGCCGAGGTCAATATGCTTTATATGTCTTGATATTATTATTTACCGACACTTTTTCATTCTCACAATAAATTATGAAACGTACGAGAATAATCGACGCCTTGGCGCTCACCGCCTCCGGCCAGACCATCACCGTGAAGGGCTGGGTGAGAACACGCCGCGGCAGCAAATCGGTCAACTTCATCGCCTTAAACGACGGTTCGACCATAAAAAACATTCAGATTGTAGCCGACGTGGAGAAGTTCGACGCCGACATGCTTCGCCTCATCACCACCGGCGCCTGTCTGAGCGTAAGCGGCCGTCTGGTGGAAAGCCAGGGTGGGGGACAGAGCGTTGAGTTGCAGGCCGACGAAATAGAAGTGCTTGGCACTTGTGGCTCTGAATTTCCCATGCAAAAGAAGGGACAGACTTTTGAATATATGCGTCAACACGCTCACATGCGTCTGCGCACCAACACCTTCGGCGCCGTCTTCCGCATCCGCCACCAAATGGCCATGGCCATACACCGCTATTTCGACGAGCACGGCTTCTATTATTTCCACACCCCCATCATCACCGCCAGCGATTGTGAAGGTGCCGGCCAGATGTTTCAGGTGACGACCAAAAACCTTTACAAGCTTGAGAAGACCGAAGACGGCAAGATTGACTATAGCGACGACTTCTTCGGCAAACCCACCTCGCTCACCGTGAGTGGTCAGCTCGAAGGCGAGCTCGGAGCCACGGCTCTCGGAGCCATTTATACGTTTGGCCCCACCTTCCGTGCCGAGAACTCCAACACGCCACGCCACCTCGCCGAGTTTTGGATGATTGAGCCGGAAGCCGCCTTCTACGACATCAACGATAATATGGACTTGGCCGAAGACTTTATCAAGTTCTGTGTCAAGTATGCGCTCGAACACTGTGCCGACGATTTGGCCTTCCTCTGCAAAATGATTGATCCGGGTCTGTTAGACCGTCTGCACTTCGTTGTGGAGCACGACTTCGTCCGCCTCACCTACACCGAGGGTATCAACATCTTGGAAAAAGCCGTAGCCGACGGCCACAAGTTTGAGTTCCCCATCTATTGGGGTGTTGACCTGGCCAGCGAGCATGAGCGCTACCTCGTCGAGACTCACTTCAAGCGTCCCGTCATCCTCACAGACTATCCCAAGGAAATAAAGGCCTTCTACATGAAGCTCAACGACGACGGCAAGACCGTGAGAGCCATGGACGTGCTCTTCCCGCAGATTGGCGAAATCATCGGTGGCTCAGAGCGCGAAGAGAGTTACGACAAACTCCTTGCCCGCATCAAAGAGCTCGACATACCGATGAAAGACATGTGGTGGTATCTCGACACGCGCCGTTTCGGTTCGTGCCCCCACAGCGGTTTCGGTCTTGGTTTTGAACGCCTCATTCTCTTCGTCACCGGTATGCAAAACATCCGCGACGTCATTCCTTTCCCTCGCACTCCGGGTTCGGCCGAATTCTAAAACTTCGGCAAGACCACCAACATAAAGGCTGCGCCATCTCGTGTCTTTGGACATTGATGGCGCAGCCTTTTGTTTGTGTGTGGCAGGTCGTGTCAGCGTTTTCGATAGTCGGGCATGCCGTCGGCAATCCACTCCATCACCTTGGCCGGCGCTTCGTTGTGTTGAAGCATATATTTCATGAAATCCATATAAGGCGCTGAGTGTGAGAAGAAACGGTGATAACCATCGCAGAGGTAGTTGTGGCCGTTTTCGCCGTCTTGAGACGTGGCGAAACGGTTGCGCGGACATTCGCCGTGGCAGGCCATGAGATAGTCGCAGTTGCGGCATTGGGCGGTGAGGCGGTCGCGTTTGTCCCGGCCGAAGGCCAAGAGCTCGGGGCGTTGCACCAACTCTTTGCGCGGTGTGGTCCGGATATTGCCGAGATAAAACTCCGGAAAGACAAAATGGTCGCAGGCATACACGTCGCCGTTCCATTCCATCACCGGGGCGTGGCCGCAAGTCTCTGCCAGCGTACACACTGACGGCGTCATACCCATCCAGCCCGCCAGAGTGGAGTCGAAAAGTTGTATGAAATAGTCGCCAACGTCGTGGCGCACCCATTCGTCGAAAACCTCACAGAGAAAGTGGCCCCAAGCTTCGGGCGTGACGCTGAAAGGTGTCATTGTGGCCACGGCGCCGTCGGTCGGCGCAGCCAGAAGGCGCCCGTCGGGATGACGATAAAAGCGCTCGACTACGGGTGTGAACTGGATGTAGTGGCAGCCGATTTCTTTAAAGAAATGGTAGAAGTCGAGAGGTTGCTCGGCCGTGCGGTTGTTGACCACCGCCATAGCGTTCCATTCCACACTGTGTCTGTTGAGCGTCAAGATGGTTTGCATCACGCGAGCCCACGAGCCTTTTCCCGAGGGCGCACGCCGGAAGTCGTCGTGCAGGTCTTGCGGTCCGTCGATGCTCAGTCCCACGAGGAAATTGTTTTTCTTAAAAAAACGCGCCCATTCCTCGTTGATGAGCGTTCCGTTGGTTTGGAACGCATTGTCTATATGGCGCCCGGCGGCATTTTTGCGCTGTAGTTCGAGTGCCCGCTCGTAAAACTTGATGGGGCGCAGGGTGGGTTCGCCGCCGTGCCATGTGAAGAGCACGTTGGGCGTGGTTTGAAGCGCAATGTAGTCGCGGATAAACGTTTCGAGCAATTCGTCGCTCATCAGTTGCTTCCCTGCGCCGGCATAGAGATGCTTTTTTTCGAGATAATAGCAATAGGTGCAGGCCAAATTGCATGCCGCTCCGGCCGGCTTGGCCATCAGATAGACCGGACGGGAAAACGGCGTGGCGGTTTTAGTCATATTGTAAATAGTTGTTAATCAAAGGGTAGGGGGGGTGGAGTTCAAGTGAGGCTTTAATTTAAGCCAAGGCCGGACGGTTTGGAGGTATGGACAGCTGGTCGGGACGGCCTTTTGGTCTGTCGGCTCAATATTTCATCTGTTTGATCCGTGGTTGGCACTGCCGGCAGAGCGATTTACTGCCCGTCATCACGTTTTTGCCGTGAGCGTCCTGCATATAGCAGCCGGCCGTTTCACAATGAGGGAAGCCCACGGCGTGCAGAAACTCGTGTATAACCAGGTTGCAGAGGTCGGCCCGTCTTTTCAGACGAAACGTCGAACAGACCGCGGCGTTGCCCGGCAGATGGCTGTAGCCCATGATGCCAAAGTCTTGCGTGCCGTGAATGGTGGTGGATATGTCTTTGTGTGTCAAACCGATGGTGACGCCTTCGCCGGGCTTTTTGCGGCGTTTGAGCACGTTGAGGATTTCACCGGCACGATAGCGATTGCGCGGTTTGTAATAGGCCGAATGAGGCAGCGGTTCGGCCGGCAGGATCTTGATGTCTACGGGCACTATCTGCGTGAGGTTTTGCTTCAGTTCTCTCTTGAGCCGCTCGGTTTCTTGAGCGGTGAAGTCGCCGTAAGGCAAGAGATCTATCCGGCACACTTTGGCGCCGTTGGCCGACGGTGATGTCTCGTTGTCTGCCGCGGTCTTGTCGGTCTCTTGGCTTTGTCCGCCGGAGCAAGCCGTCAAAGCGAGCAATAGAAAGGAGAAAAATGCCGTTTTCATCGCTGTTTTTGAGAATGATTGATGCAAATGTAGGTCATAATCGTGAAATTGCCGGTATGTAGTCCGTCATTTTTGCGCTGTGGCCTCGCCGCGTTTTGTCTTTTTTAGAAACGACCAAAAGGCGTAAATTCAAGTTGAAGAAGTGAGAAGGCCTTAGAAGGTGGCTTTTCCCACTTTTTTTGTGGCCATTCGGCCGTTCCTGCGATACGGACAGTTTTTCTGGCCATAAGGACAGAAATTTCTGAGCTTATTCCGCGAAGAAAAAACATTACTGCGCATCGCTTTTGGGTCAATTCCACGATTTCGCGTCAGTAATTTTCTTAAAATTCTGTGCTGCGCCATATTCCCGAAAAATATTTTTTGTTTTTGCGTCACACACAACGCCGGTTTTTAAACACAGTCACAGGGTTTGAAAATAATGCCTGTGATATTTATAATAGTTTGAACTAGTACAGATATTATGTTTAATCGATATGGGGATAAATGCGGGATAGTATTTGTCC
>JAHAWW010000340.1 GCA_018383375.1 Prevotellamassilia sp.
TCAAAGAGGGTGATATGATTACGGTCAAATTGCTCGAGATTGACGAGAAGACCGGCAAATTCCGTCTCTCACATCGTGTGCTCGAAGAGAAGCCCGAAGGCTGGGAAGACCGTCCTGCCCGCCGTCCCCGTCGTGAGGGCGAAGGCCGCGGTCCCCGCCGCGAGCGTCGCGACTAATCGCAATCTCAATCCATAAATACCCCACGGGCGCCACCATCCATAGCGATGAGTGGCGCCCGGGTCGTTTAGGGGGAGAGGAATGTATGGTAATGCTTATTGTTGCAAACACCATTCATATACCGGTCTGACTGCAATGTGAAGGCCGTCTTTTTCGATGTCAAAAGACTCATGGTCTGTCAGCAGAAGCAGGTTGTCGCAACGGGTCATTCTGTGGGCCAACAACAAGCCGTTCAATTCGCGCTTGAGTGTTTTTTCTGACGAGATGTCGTAGCAGACCTGTATGGCTTGTACGACCGTATTGCCTTCGCAAACAATGAAGTCACATTCACCTTGGCGGTTGTTCAGATAATACACGTCCCGTGCTTGTGGTTTGCATTGGCGGACAAGTTGGATGAGCACAATCGTTTCGAGTCGCCATCCCAAGTTCTCGCCTGCAAAAGCATTCTCTCTTCTGTTCATCATCGCCACATCCACGGCATACACTTTTTCTTGCGTAATCCTGATTTTGCTCTTGGTGTCATATTTGTTTATTCCGATGAGCAGATGGGCCTGTTTGAGGTAAGTGATATAATTCTTGACGGTGTGTTCAGATTTGATGTGAAATGTGGTGGCTATGTCTGAGGTCACCACGACGGCCGGCGAGATGTTCAGCAGGTGCCCGGCCAGTTGTTCAAAGGCAGTCTTATAAGAAATCTTACAGCGTTGCTCGATGTCTCTTTTCAAAATGTTGTCCACCAAGTCCTTGATGTAGGTGTGCTTGTCGTTGATTTGAAACAGTTCGGGGAACCCTCCTTCTTGCATATACTCGTCAAAGGCGGCACGTCGGAACCCTTCGGCTTGGGTGGCTTTCTTCTCGGTGTCGATGCCTTTTATGGCACTGTACTCGGCAAAAGAAAACGGGTAGAGATGAATTTCCTTGGCGCGTCCGGCCAAGTGTGTGGCCAACTCACTGCTGAGCAATTTGGCGTTTGAACCAGTGATGATAACGTGGATTTTCTTTCGCAGCAGTCGGTTGACAAACAGGTGCCAGCCCTCCACATTCTGTATTTCGTCAAAAAAGAGATAATCGAAATGACCATAAATCTTATAGAGCACCTCAAGCACGTCGTTCAGTTGAGCGTCGGTGATGCGGGTAAGCCGTTCGTCGTCGAAGTCAACATAGGCGTAGGACACCCCGGCATTTTCCAGACATTGGAAGCAGAGGGTGGATTTACCGCTTCTTCTTACACCGATGACGACTTGTGCCTGTGGGCTATTGAGGACGATTTGTCGCTCTTCGTGCCGGTGGCAGAGACGCTCTTCTCGTCTTGCCTCCAGCTCTTCTTGTTGGTCTGTGAGTATTGTTTCAAGCGTCCGCTTGTCTATTGTCGTGTGCTGATTTATAGGTGAGGCCATGATTATGAGTGGTTTATTTCAACTGCATAGATACTCAAAAATCTTCTAAAACGCACTATTTTACATAAAAATCATTCTCCAGACTGCGTTATTTGACATGTTTTGCCCCTCTCAGACTGCAATATTTTACATGTTTTGGTGGGCTCGGACTGCAATAAATGACAGAAATATGCACACAAATGCACACTTTC
>JAHAWW010000346.1 GCA_018383375.1 Prevotellamassilia sp.
GAAAAAGAATCTGCGAAATCATCCGGGAATGACAGCTAAGAATCGAAAGCGGATGATGGATGGGTTTTTCTTGGCATATGCCAAATTGCATAATGAAAAGGGAGGCGCGAACTAATCGCACCTCCCAAAACTGCATCATGCATATTGGGCGGTTCTATTCTTGACGAAGTTGCTCCCCAGAAGAGCTTCGTTATGCTTCAAACCGCCATACAAATATAGCAAGTCGGAAAAATATGTACCAAATCCAAAGTGCATTATTAGCACCCATTTTGACCCATAGAGCCAATGCACTCACATCAAATTAGTTCTGAAAGCTTTTGAGTACATTTAGGATATTGGATAACAAACAGTTGCACAGATTTTAGCACCCATTTTGACCTATACGCCTAAAAATATGCGTCTGTCGTGATTTCGACAGACGCCTATAATATATAAGGTATGTAAGGACTACACCTTGATTTCAACCTCAACGCCGCAAGGCAATTCGAGCTTCATCAGAGCGTCAACGGTTTTAGCAGTTGAGCTGTAGATGTCGATGAGACGCTTGTAGGTTGAGATTTCAAACTGTTCGCGGCTCTTCTTATTGACAAAGGTTGAGCGGTTGACAGTGATGATGCGTTTGCGGGTGGGGAGGGGAATCGGACCACTCACGATGGCACCGGTAGCCTTTACATTTTTCACGATCTTCTCTGCAGACTTTTCTACGAGGCTGTGATCGTAGCTTTTCAGCTTGATACGGATTTTTTGACTCATTGTGTGATTGTTTTTATTCCTCTGAGGTCTCGGCGGGCTAAGAGTCATTCGTTAGCCCGCCTGCCTCAGGGCATTGATTGTTTTGGGTTGCTTAATTATTTCACCAGGTCTACGCGGCCATTAACTTCCTCAAGCACGGTCTTGGCAATTGAAGAAGAGAGGGGAGCGTGGTGATCGTATTGCATAGAAGAGGTGGCACGACCAGAAGTGATGGTACGCAGGGCGGTCACATAACCGAACATTTCTGCGAGGGGCACCATAGCCTTCACGATACGTGCGCCTGAACGGCTGTTTTCCATACCTTCAACCTGGCCACGACGTTTGTTCAAGTCGCCGATGACGTCACCCATGTTTTCTTCGGGGGTAACAACTTCAAGCTTCATGATGGGCTCCATCAAGACGGGGCCAGCCTGAGCGCAGGCGTTCTTGTAAGCTTGGAGTGCAGCGATTTCAAACGACAACTGGTCAGAGTCTACGGGGTGGAACGAACCATCGAGGAGCTCAACCTTGAGGCTATCGAGGGGATAACCACCGAGCACACCGCTCTTCATGGCATTCTCGAAACCTTTCTGTACGGAGGGGATGAATTCCTTAGGAATGTTACCGCCGGTCACCTTGTTGACAAACTGCAGACCGCCTTCTTTGAAGTCTTCATCTACAGGACCAACGTTGACGATGATGTCAGCGAACTTACCACGACCACCGGACTGCTTTTTGTAAACCTCGCGGAGGTTGACAGTCTTAGTGATGGCTTCTTTGTAGTTCACCTGGGGCTTACCCTGATTACATTCCACCTTGAATTCACGTTTCAGACGGTCGATAATGATATCGAGGTGAAGCTCACCCATACCAGAGATGACGGTCTGGCCGCTCTGCTCGTCGGTACGTACAGTGAAGGTGGGGTCTTCTTCAGCCAACTTGGCCAAGCCGTTCGACAGTTTGTCGAGGTCCTTCTGAGTCTTGGGCTCAACGGCGATACCGATAACGGGATCGGGGAAGTCCATAGACTCAAGTACGATGGGTGCATCTTCGTCGGCGAGCGTGTCACCGGTGTGGATATCTTTGAAACCTACACCTGCACCAATATCACCTGCGCAGATTTCGTCTACGGGGTTCTGGTGGTTAGAGTGCATCTGGAAGAGGCGTGAAACGCGCTCTTTCTTACCTGAACGTACGTTGTAGATATAAGAACCGGCAGAAACCTTACCAGAGTAAACGCGGAAGAAGGTCAGACGGCCCACATAGGGGTCTGTAGCAATCTTGAATGCGAGAGCAGAGGTCTTTTCGTCTTCGCTGGGTTTGCGGTCTTCCTCGGCACCGGTGTCGGGGTTAGTACCAACGATGTTGGGCGTATCGAGGGGAGAGGGCAAGAACATACAAACGTAGTCGAGCAGCGTCTGCACACCCTTGTTCTTAAACGAAGAGCCCTGGGTCATCGGCACGATATCCATGGCGAGCGTACCCTTACGGATGGCGGCGATGATTTCTTCCTCGGTGATGGTTGAGGGGTCTTCGAAGAATTTCTCCATCAAAGCCTCGTCACACTCGGCAGCAGTTTCAAGCATTTTGTCGCGCCATTCCTGAGCCTCATCTTGAAGGTTGGCGGGAATGTCGTCCACTTCATATTCGGCGCCCATAGTCTCATCGTGCCATAAGATGGCTTTCATCTTGATGAGGTCTACTATACCTTTGAAGTTTTCTTCGGCACCGATAGGAATTGAGATTACGCAAGGATTGGCACCAAGGACATCCTTCATCTGGCGAACCACTTCAAAGAAGTCGGCACCAGAGCGGTCCATTTTGTTGACGTAGCCAATACGGGGCACATTGTATTTGTCGGCCTGACGCCATACGGTTTCCGACTGGGGCTCAACACCACCAACGGCACAATAGGTAGCGACGGCACCGTCAAGCACACGGAGTGAGCGCTCCACCTCGGCGGTGAAGTCCACGTGTCCCGGGGTGTCAATCAAGTTAATCTTGAATTGCTTGTTGTTCCAGTTCCAGAAGGTTGTTGTAGCAGCAGAGGTAATCGTGATACCGCGCTCCTGCTCTTGAGCCATCCAGTCCATGGTGGCGCCACCATCGTGAACCTCACCGATTTTGTGAGTTTTACCGGTATAGAAGAGGATACGTTCTGATGTGGTGGTCTTACCGGCATCGATGTGAGCCATGATACCGATATTACGAGTCAGATGTAAATCGTGTTTTGCCATTGTTTTGAAATAACCCTTGTCTTAATTAAAATCTGAAGTGTGCGAATGCGCGGTTAGCCTCGGCCATACGGTGCATATCCTCCTTACGTTTGAAGGCACCGCCCTGCTCGTTGAAAGCATCCATAATTTCGGCAGCGAGTTTGTCGGCCATAGTTTTGCCGCCACGTTTGCGTGCGAAATTGATAAGGTTCTTCATCGACACAGACTCTTTACGGTCGGGACGAATTTCAGTAGGCACCTGGAAGGTGGCACCACCGATACGGCGGCTCTTCACCTCCACTTGGGGAGTTACTTTATCCAGCGCGGTCTTCCAGATTTCAAGCGCAGATTTTTCCTGATCTTTCATCTTCTCGCCAACGATTTCGAGGGCTTTGTAGAAGATTTCGTAAGAAATATTCTTCTTACCATCATACATCAGGTGGTTAACGAACTTAGAAACCTTCTGGTCTCCGTAGATGGGATCCGGAAGGATCACACGCTTTTTAGGTTTTGCTTTTCTCATTTTGTTAGGTGGTTGATTTGATAGTTAAGGTTGCATGTATTAGTCGCTTCAACCCTCCCTTCGGATGGTTTACTCACGCTACCTGCAAACCAACAATAATTCCTTGATTACTTCTTAGCGGCTTTAGGACGCTTTGCGCCATACTTAGAGCGACGCTGTGTACGGCTGGCCACGCCGGCGGTATCAAGCGTACCGCGCACGATGTGATAACGCACACCGGGGAGATCTTTTACACGACCGCCACGCACGAGCACGATTGAGTGTTCCTGAAGGTTGTGGCCTTCACCGGGGATGTAAGAGTTGACCTCTTTAGAGTTTGTCAGACGAACACGAGCCACCTTACGCATAGCTGAGTTAGGCTTTTTAGGGGTGGTTGTGTACACACGAACGCAGACGCCGCGGCGCTGGGGGCAGGAATCCAAAGCGGGCGACTTGCTCTTTTCTGCAGCCACGCTCCTGCCTTTTCTTACCAATTGTTCAATTGTAGGCATTGATTTGATTTTTAATTTGTTATATATTTATTATTTTCTATTTTCGCGTATTCGTAGGTGTACAATACACCTTTTCGGCCTGCAAAGTTAGAGTTTTTAATCTGATTGAACAAGTTTTTTTATTTACAATTATTGTCGTGAAACGCGATAAACCTGCAATTTTATCTATTCACGATTAAAAATT
>JAHAWW010000348.1 GCA_018383375.1 Prevotellamassilia sp.
ACAACTTCAAGGTATTTGTCGTCGAGGACAAAGGCAGCGAGACCACCCGAGTGATGGATGGCTATGATGTGCGGTTTGTGGCAGGAGAATGGACCTATGCAAGTTCCACCCAGCCCTTGTTGTATTGGGCAGACGATGCCGACAGCTACCGCTTCACGGCCGGAGCGCCCATCGACGCCGTCACGGATATCAGCCTTTCATCCTTGACTTTGACGCTCGAAAATGGGCCAACCCAAAGCGCTATGGCGGCACTTCCCCTCAAGATAAACCGCTCTGACGACGCCTTCGGGAAGATGGTCAACCTGAAATTCGGCTATGCTCACTGCAGGGTGGGAGTGGCTTTTATCAATGAGACAGAGGCCGATATCGCTGTGAAGGACATCTCGCTTACGCCTTCTGCTGCCATCACGACAAAGGGCATGCTCACTTTGACCTACAACTGGGAAAATGCTACGGTCACGCCGCATCTCGTCGCTACCGAGAACAGCAATCTCCCCCTGGTCTTTGCAGATGTCAATGCCCCTGCCGGCATAGCTGCCGAAAGAGCTTCAGACACCCATCACTTCGTCGTGCCGGACGGCGACAATCCCACCACTTGGACTGTCTCGCTCAAATGTGACGGCGTGGAGCGCTCGGCTTCGTTTGAAAACACCACACCTTGGCAGATGGGCAAAAACATTACCTACATTTTCAAGGTGGGGCATAAAGAGCTCAAGCTCGTGAATGTCGTTTCGACCGACCTCGACTATTTCTATTGCAAAGACACAGAGAACGGCGGCAACTTTGTGGTGGATGAAATGACCGATTAAATCAATCTTTCGAATAGAGTGTGGTATGATGAAATACATTGGATGGCTCATCACGGCACTGCTGCTCACGGCTTGCAGCAATGAAGAGACGCTTCGCTCAAATGTGAAACGGCTCGACATCGACTTTGCCAACACGAAGAGCCGTAGCGTGTGGAATGATCTTTCGGAGACAGAGGGCAAAACAGTCTATGTGTGGCAAAATGCCGACAATATGCTCACAGCCATCAAGCACCAAGGCGCTTATGTGCCCTTTTATGAAAGCCTTGAAAGTTCGCCACACTACCACACCCCGACATCATTTGAGACGGTCGATGCAGCCAAGTCTAAAATCAAACTCCACACCCTTCAAGGCGTGAAATATCAGGTCGCCGACGGCAACTACGACTATCCCGTAGCCGTGGGCGACCAGATGTTCTGTTTCCATCCCACCAATGCTCACACCTTCACTACAAGCGGCCCGGCCGCCGTGGCGGTGGATATGCGGCTTCCGGGCAGTTTCTCCTACACCACGCTCACTGCAGATTTGGCCTCGCTTGCCGACTATTCGTATGTCTATACCGCAACCACTCTCAGCGCCGTAGACGACCTGAAGGTGACGGCACATTCGTCGGCCTTCAACTCGGCCTGTGCTATCTTGCGTTTCAACGTGACCAACGCCACCACTTCGCCCATCCTTATTGATGGCATCAAAATGGAGGCTGAGGGCGGCCAAAAGATTTTTCCAGACGTGAGACGGTTTGAAGATGGAACCACTCACGAACCTGCCGACCGGTCGGGCTATTACAGTCGCCTCACCACTCACATCTCGGCACCGACAATGGCCGTGGGGCAGAGAGGTGTCTTTTATAATCTTTGCTTCCCCGTCGACGGTGATTTCAACCACACACCCCTCATCTTCACCATCGACACCAACTATCTCACCTATCGTCTCCGACTCTCAACAGACGTCTTCAATAACAACAAGTTTGAAGCCGGAAAAATCTATACGTTCAACTTCACACTCGAAGAGCAAAAAGTCCGGCTCAACACCATTGAAATCGGGCTTTGCACCACCTACAACACCGACCAGACTGAGTCGCTCGGCGTCATTGTCACGCCCGAATCCGTATGGTCTCAAGTCGGTAGCGCTTCGGCACAAATGGTGTTTGTCTCGCTTGGTATGGAAATGCAGATTGGCGGCAAAAACTATGAGGTGCTTTGGGCTACATGCAACCTTGGCGCGATAGAAGCAATCGAGACGGGCCACCACTATGCATGGGGAGAGACTACCACAAAACCCGACACCGACTATTCGCCCGACGGATACATCGGGACAGCCACTACCGACATATCGGGCACGGCACACGACCCCGTGAGGGCTTGGCTTGGTGACGGTTTTTGGCTGTGGCAGATGCCGACCAAAGAGATGTGGGACAAAATCCTGACTGAATGTACGTGGAAGTGGAAAACCGTGAAGAAAGTGGGAGAAGATAGTGGAGAAGACAATCTCGATTTTGACGCCTCGGTGTGGGAGGTGACCAAAAGAGACACAGCCGACAATCTCGTTGGCATCATCTATTTCCCTATCACCGGCTACTCGGGTCTCAATGCCGAAGGTCAATATGGCAAAGTCAACCGCGCACGATGTCATTATTGGTCGTCCACACCAAGCGGTTCCGGCACGGGTGGCGAGGCCTCGGCCTGGGCCTTTGAGACAATCTATGGCATCGACCCAAACCAGCCGAACATTGGCCATATGTCTACCCCAACGATGGTCCAGAGCGCGAGATATAACGGTTTCGCCGTCAGGCCGGTTTTGTTGAAAGAAAAATAAATGCCCCTGCAGAAAATGAAACAGACAGTTTGTCTTCTACTGCTCAGTTTGTTCTTGGCCGCATGCGCCTCTGACGACGTCATCTCGACCGAGGGAAAAAGATTGGCCCTCAAGGCCGAGGTGTTGCCTCGACAAACGGGCTCGTCCCCACGGGCCACAACCCCTTCGGGAGTGGTGACGACGTTTGAAACTGACGACGAAATCGGACTTTTTGAGATAGACGAGCATGGCGTGGCCGTGGTCGACAACCAGCGGTTCGTGTTGCAAAAACCGGGTTTGGCCTTTAGGGTTGACGACGGTGGCAACGTCATTGCCTCAGACATTTATTGGAATCCCGCACACACCTATTTTGCCTACTATCCCTACGATAGCCGGTACGACGGTTGCCTTTCGGCCGAAGAGGTTCTCGAGAGATATAT
>JAHAWW010000351.1 GCA_018383375.1 Prevotellamassilia sp.
GTCAAAACCAATGGTTACGCCGTTGCCCTCGTGGCCACTTCAAGCCGTGAAGGGGCCTACTTCAGAGGCGCCATAGGCAGCACACTCTATGTGGACCAACTCAAAATCGTTTGGAAATAATATAAGAAACCCGGGCTTTCAAAATCAAGATTGAAATTGTGAAAGATTTTAGTCAATTCTATTTGGGCTTGCAAGCCCTGAAAGGGCGCTACATATCAGCCCAGGTCGTCAGGCCTGGGTATGAAGATGTACACCATAATTCCGGCCTGAAAGGTCGGCACATTATGGGAATAATTCAACGTAGCATTGTATTAGTTTCCAACTATAAACTGCCGTGTATTGTGCCGACCTTACAGGCCGGAATTTGGGAGGCCATATTAAACCCAGGCCTGACGACCTGGGCTGATATGTGGCGCCCTTGCAGGGCTTTCGCCGCCACTCAATCAAAATAATTATCTTCCCATATTAAACACTCAACTGCAAACTCATACGAATCACACATTAAGCCATTCAATGATTTCTTTCAATAAAAAAATACTTTTGGCCTTAATCGGTTTGTCGGCGTTCACGGCATCACAGGCCACCGAAACCGGCAATGCCGATGTCACACCCCAAACGGTGACAGATAATGGCGTGAAAGACACCGACAACAACCTCATCCGTGCTGCCCTCAAAGGTTGGCACGTGCGCGTGGGTGCCGGCATCAACATTGGCGGTACGTCGCCACTACCACTGCCGCGCGAAATACGTGCTATCGAAGGCTATCGACCACATCTCAACATTGCCCTTGAAGGTATGGTCATGAAAAGCTTCAACCATTCGCCGTGGGGACTGGCCGTGGGCCTGCGCTTTGAGCAAAAAGGCATGGAGACTAAGGCCAGAGTGAAAAACTATCACATGGAAGCCGTCAACGAAGATGGTAGCGGACGCATCAATGGCGCCTGGACCGGACACGTCAAAACCAAAGTAGACAACACTTATTTCACCGTGCCCATTCTTGCCACCTATCGTCTTTCTGACCGCTGGAGCTTGGCAGCAGGGCCATATTTCTCATTGCGCACCAGTGGCGAGTTTTCGGGTGAAGCCTACGACGGCTACATTCGCGACATAGACCCCAGGGGCGAAAAGGCCGAAGTATCGCGTGCCACTTACGATTTCACCACCGACCTTCGCAAATTTGCCTGGGGCGTACAGGTGGGCGGAGAGTTTAGGGCCTATAAACACCTGGCCGTCACCGCCAATCTGCAGTGGGGCCTCAACGGCATCTTCCCCGCCGACTATGAGAGCGTCACTTTCACGCTCTATCCCATCTACGCCACCGTCGGTTTCGCTTATGTGTTTTAAGGGGGACTAAGAGACAAAAGTCTAAGAGTCAAAAAGACAAAGAGACTAAGAGTCAAAAAGTCCAAGAGCGGCCGCCGGCCTGAAGGGTCGCCATACTGAGCAGCCAAAAAAGCCCTGAAAGGGCGTAATATACTAGCCCGGGTCATCAGGCCCGGGTAACGGAAGCTCCTCCATAATTCCGGCCTGTAAGGTCGGCACACTCCAAAGCGGTTACGGCCGCTCGAGGCCGCTCAAAAACAATTAAATCCCGCCTCCACTCCTCAACATCGCAAAAAACAATATAAACCATTCAAAACTATACGATTATGAAAAAAACTTTACTCTCTATTATCGCCGTGTTCGCGCTCTGTCTCACCGCCAATGCCCAAACCGACTGGGGCACCAATTGGTCTAACGAATTCACCGGCAAATTGTGGGTGTCTCTCATTGAAGAAACTTACGATGATGAAACTTTGGCTTCAGAGTCTGAAAAAATTTACATCAATGCCACAGGCGAAACCAACAAGGTAAACTTCTCTTTGCCTAACTTTACCTTTATGGGTATGACTGTGGGGGACATCAATCTTCAGAATATCACTTTAACGCCAAATGCCAAAGGTTTTACATTCAATGAAAACGAAAAGGTTCAATTACATCTTCAATTGGGTACTGACCCTATATTGGCTGAAGCTTGTATTAACGACACATTGAGCTACATCACGACCGGTGCCGATGGCGACAGTTTGGTGGCCTATATTCCCGTAGTTTGGATACAAGATGAAAATGACCGCAGTCAAGATGCTCCCATCTATGTGCTCTTCAAAGGCAAATCAGCAGTGAGCACAAGCATTGGCGAAGCCATTGCACGCCAGACCATCGCCACGGGCATCTACGACCTTTCCGGTCGTCGTCACGCCACGGTTTCTGCCGCTCGTCGT
Organism: Prevotellamassilia sp.; assembly: GCA_018383375.1. GTDB lineage: Bacteria > Bacteroidota > Bacteroidia > Bacteroidales > Bacteroidaceae > Alloprevotella. The sequence goes on from JAHAWW010000351.1 coordinate 2,262, forward strand.
CCGTCGCAAATCTATATCGTCAACGGTAAGAAAATCTTCAAATAACTTTATATAGAAAAAAGCAATGAAAAAACTTTTATCTTTCGGTCTGCTGTTGGCTTCTGCCATTGGAATGAATGCGCAGCAAGTGCAAGGTGACTTTAACGAACCTTGGGTACAAAATAAGCCGTGGGATAGTAAAAATACCAGCGGCAAAGATTGTGGTACTGACTACATTACTCCTGTAGGATGGACTGTATCTAATGTTTCAGGAATGAATGGAACTGGTAAAACTCAGGTAGCTCAGAAAACAACGGGTCGTAGTGGAAATTCCACTGATAAAGCCGTATTATTAACCAATACGGCTAATACGGCTTCATCATCTCAAATTGTTCCGGCATATATCACATTAGGTACATCTTGGGCTACTGCTCAAGGTTCGTCAGCATCTAATGCAGATGGTGGTTCTTTTGGTTCAAAGGCATTTACCAATAGACCCGATGCCATAAGTTTCTATTATAAAAGGACACATGCTGTTACAGGAAATACTGAAAAAGCCTCTGTTGTTGCCTATTTGTGGAAAGGTAGTTCATCGCAGGCAAGTGTTCCCGGCAATGTTTCTCTCTTTAGTACTACAAAAGTTACGATGGTAGATAGAGACCGCAATATTTTGGGTCTCTCAACCAGTGAAGGCGGCGCCGTATCCTATTCTGATGACTTCAAGCGTATTGCTACAATCAATACGTCTATTGAAGGTGACGCCACGGAATGGACTCCATTCACAGCAGAATTCAATTATGAAGATAATGAAGCAGTGCCTGAAAAAATCAATATCATCATCTCTGCCAATGATTATTTTGGTGATAGAACTGCTGTCACCGTTAACAATACGCTGACTTTGGATGATGTAAAGTTGATTTATTATCATGAGTTGACCGCTTTGACTTATGGTGATACGCAAATTCTCACCAATCCTGTAGCTGGCAAGACCTACTATTGTGACGAAGTGTTTAATGAGTCTTCAACTCTGACGGCAACTTTGAAAGGCGTAGGTGCCACTTGGACCAGGTCTTACGACCCCAATACGGCCATCCTTACCGTGACAGTCTTCGGAGACGATTATAA
>JAHAWW010000231.1 GCA_018383375.1 Prevotellamassilia sp.
AAAACCTCACAGCTGCCGTGGGCAGCGCAGAGGCAGTCTATGATGTCGTGGGTCCGATATGCGAGAGCAGCGATGTGTTTGGCAAAGACGTCACCCTGGCCGAAGCCCATCGAGGCGACCTCATCGCGCTGCGTTCGGCCGGAGCATACGGCGAGGTGATGGCCAGCACCTACAATTGTCGCCGCCTGCCTCAGTCGCATTTCACCTTTGCCGACAAATAAAAAAAGGGAAAGAAAGGAAGAAAAGTAAAGAAAGGAGAAAAAGGAAGGAAAGGAAAGAAAGTAAGGAGAGGAAAGGAAGGAAAGACCGAGCACGCTGTGCGCCACACAAGCACACACACGCCGGCCTTTCCTCTCTTTCCTCTCTTTCCTTTTATGCCATAATAGCCGTTTCGTCCTTGTTCAGCCCCCTGTTTTGCCAATAAGTGCAAAAATCAGCTGTTCGTCGATCCATACCGGCCAAAAACTCGGCATAGAGCGGTGAGTCGCTGTGAAGCGGCCGGTGTCGATGGTCGCGCAGCAAAGCCGCCTTGTCTTGGGCAAAGGCCTGCAGCTCGCTGTCGAAACACCACGTCTTGAACCGCTCAAACACATAGTCGGCAGCCACCTCAGAGGGGTGCACCATGTCGGCGGCATAAAAACGATAGTCGCGCAACTCGTCCGTCACGATTTCGTAGGCAGGGAAATAACACACCGCGTCGTGAGCCTGCTCCAACACATCGGCAGCCAAAAGCAGTCGGGCTTTGGTCAGCGCCGAACCGTGCAGGCCATATTTCAAATAGCGGTAGGGGCTCACCGTCAAAACAACACGCAGCCCCGGGCGGCGCACACAGAGCGCCCTCAAAAGCGGCATATAATCCCCGACAATCTCTTCGGGCGCAGCGTCTGCCGTCTGGAATGTCGCTGCCGGCATTTTGTGGCAGTTGGCGGCCACCAGTCGCGACTGTAGCGGTTGGTAAAACCGCGATGTGCCCCACGTCACACACAGCAGGTCGGCCTTATCCAAAAAATCACACGCCGCCGCAAATTGCCGCTCAATCATTTCGGCGCAAGCTGTTTTGTCGGCAGCCGAAAATCGTCCGTCGTGAAGCCAACTGTGCCACAAGCCGTCCCGTCCGGCAAAGAGCATCTCGTCGGTGGGTAGCTTGCCGTCGAGCAGACACCCTAAGGCCGAGGCAATGCTCGCAGGGTTATAGAGCACACCAAAGGGATTGCTCATCACGTGGCCTTCGGGCAGGCTGTCTTTGAGCCTTTGGCCTACACCTTCGGCAAAACAAGATCCCATCAGCAACACGTGCGACGAGAGCGACAACTGCGGTGCAGCCTCAGGCAGAGAGACGGGAGTGGTCAACTTCATGGGCAGTCAAAAAAACTAAGGAGGAAAAGAAAAGAAAGGATAGAGAGGAGAGAAAGGAGAGAGAGGAAAGAGGGGAGAGAGAGGAGAGAGGAAGAAGCAAAAACACCGAAAAGAGACATCCACGAGCAGCAGGCTCGGGGGAGCTCATCGCCGATTTTTTTATCGCCTTTGCCACCCTCACGTTTCGTCATCGCCGCCAAACACCCTCAACCGCTGCAGGGGCGTGCCGTCGAGACGGCGCAGGGTGAGCAGTCCGTCCTCGAGCGTGGCAAAAGAGGGCGGATTACCCCCTTTGGGGAATGTGGGCGAACCCGTGTTGCACACTGCCGGTCGGTCGGCCGTGGCCGGACAGAGGCTCATGAGGTGCGTGTGCCCATACACGAAAAGGTCGATGGCCGGCGCCTGAGGCATTCGGTCCTCGTTGTAGACGTGTCCGTGGGTCAGAAAGATGCGGTGTCTGCCGTCACACACGATGGCATAGTCCGCCATGATGGGAAACGTCAGCAACATTTGGTCCACCTCGCTGTCGCAGTTGCCGCGCACAGCCACGATGTCGGCCCGTCGGTCCGAAAGTAGCCGAGCCACCTCCGGCGCATCAAGCCCCGGGGGCAACCCATTGCGCGGACCGTAGTTGAGCAAATCGCCCGGCAGCAACAACATGTCATAGCCCCCTTTGTCATAAAAATCGAGCACGCGCTGCAACACAGGGAGCGAACCGTGCAAGTCTGAAAGAATGAGAAAACGCATATCGCTTAAAATCGTGTGGGTTTGTGAGTGCAAATATACGTCATCCGTCTCAAAAAGCCGGCACAGCGCATAGCGAAATGACACACCCAGCCCCACGACGTGTGTCCACGCCCACACTCGCTCTCTCCGCCTCCCGTCTGCGAGCCCCACACCGGCAAAGAGAGAAACCGCCGCGGCAGCCAAGCCCCAGCAACAACTAACCCAACCAACCCAACCAAAACAGACCTCGATGTAAATGCGAGTTCAAAAGTTCAAAAGTTCAAAAGTTCAATTTTTTGCCGGCAGGAGGAAAGCAGGCGGAGGAGAAGAAAGAGAAAAAAGTCGAAGCCCGCAAACCAACCAAAACAAACTCGCATTTGCATCAAACAGACGTCGATGTAAATGCGAGTTCACAAGTTCACAAGTTCACAAGTTCACATTTTGGCGTATTCGGCGGTGGCATCATACAAAAAGATTCACGAAGAGCAAATGCTACAAATTGTCCGATTTGTCGGTTTTATGTGCTGTTTTCATTGTGTGTCAATAATTTTTTGCGACGGGAGCCAAAAAAAGGGCCTCCCAACAGTTTTTCAATTTTGAGTTTTCTTGAGTTCTTTTTGTCCGTTTTCCCAAAGATACATCGTCTGGCGGACGAGTTCGGTGAACGTAATTGGCTTGTTTTCAAGTCGTTCGATATGTGTCACGAGCAAGTGAGGCTGCTCTCGCATGATGGAGTCCTTGTTGCGTTTCGGCGCGGTAACGGATTTTAACGCATCGTGCCTTTCGGGCAGATTGTTGTAAGAAATACTGACAAAAAAGGCGTTTATCTGCACGGCGTGGCCTTAGATTTTCTTCAGCGTGCCGGCGTTCTTTGTTTCGGGCTGGGAGGTTATAAACATTTGATATTTAGCCTCTCAGTAGCTCAATTAAATAAGCATATACGCCAAGAAGAATACGCATTCAAACGTTTATTAACGCTGATTTTAACCTCTGTTTAGAGTTAGCCGATTTCTTGAACTTTGAACTTTTGAACTTTTGAACTGCAGCGCCAAAAAATAGGAAACTCTATAAGTATATGATATATAATATATTATTATTATTTCTTATTTTCTTTCGTTTCGTTTTTGCAAAGTTCAAGGTTCAAAAGTTCAAAAGTTCAAGTTTTGGCCTTTATCCCGAAAAATCAAGCGTTTAGCCCCCCATTTGCTGCCGCCGAGGGGCCAAAAATTGTCCTAAACGGGCTACGAAAGAAAAAATAGGAGGTATGTAAAAAACACCGTTTTTCTTGCCTAAAAATTTGGCTTCCGCGCTGCGCCGACGTATCTTATTTCTAATAAGAGATTTTCATAATGATGTTTCCCTGCGTGTGCAATGCTCATTACTTATTTGCGCTCCGCGCATTTGGGTGTGTGCGTGTGTCACCGTCGAATTGGCCAAAAACTTGAACTTTTGAACTTTTGAACTTTTGAACTCGCATTTACATCGAGGTCTGTTTGATGTGCCATTCACGCTGCGTGCTCCCCGTGGCATAGTGTCTCTCCCCTGCTGGGTTTCTGACAAAACGGCGTGGTTTTCGGACAAATGGGCAGAATGGCTCGGTTGGCAGGCGTTTTGCTGACGTTGTACCAGCTGCCTGCCGGCAGGCGTGGACGCCCTCGGCTCTCGGCGGCGTGATTTGTTTCTACCGAAAAAAAGATACGCCTCAATCGCTTACGCAACAATCCATCATAAAACAATCAACCGCAATAATTCATCATAAAACAATCAACCCAAAATAATCAACCACAAAAACAATAAGACTATGAACATCGAACATTTTAC